>NZ_WBSL01000008.1 GCF_009377345.1 Deinococcus terrestris
GCCGCGTGTGGTTGGAGGCGCACCCGGAGAGCGGCTTGCGCGAGCATATGCCGTACTACCTGGAGAGCGAGAACCCGGCCCCGCCCCCCAACCCCGACCTGACCCCCGAGAGCCTGACCGTGATGGACCCGGCGTGTGGCAGCGGGCACATCCTGGTGTACGCCTTCGACCTGCTGGCGCACATCTACCGCGAGCGGGGCTACAGCGACCGGGAGATTCCTGCGCTGATTCTGGAACACAACCTGCACGGTCTGGACATCGACGAGCGGGCCGCGCAACTGGCGAGCTTTGCCGTGGTGATGAAGGCCCGCGACCTGAACAGCCGCCTGTTCCGCCGGGACATGCCCGAACTGAACATCCTGCAAGTGAGGAGTACGCGGGGGCTGAAGCTGCCGAACGCGGGCAGCCGGGACATGCTGGGCCAGTTCAGCACCCTCAGCGGTGGCCTGACCGATGCGGACGCCTTCAACCCGAACGACTGGCAACCGCTGGTGAGTGCCTTCGAGGATGCCGACCACCTGGGCAGCCTGATTACCCCGCCCGAGTTCGACGCCGGGCGGCTGCGGGCGCAACTGCACTGGCTGGAGAGTAGGGGAGGGCTGGACGCCGGGGCGCTGGAGGAGTTGCGGCACCTGCTGAAACAGGCCGAGTTGCTGGGCCGGAAGTATGACGCGGTGGTGGCGAATCCTCCATACATGAGTATTTCTGACTTTACCGAGGTTCTACGCCGTGAAGTACCATTGCGTTTTACTCACGGAAAAAATGACCTTTATTCCACATTTATCCTTAGATGTCTTGACTTTTTAAATAGCTCTGGAACTATAGGGATGGTCACTCAACATGGGTGGATGTTTCTATCGTCCTTCTCTCCACTAAGAAGCAATATAATTAAAGAGACCCAAATCGAATCATTTGTACATCTTGGTGCGCGTGCATTCCCTGAGATCGGCGGTGAGATAGTACAGAACGCCTCTTTCATAATCAAGAAGAAAAGAAATATTGGTGCGTCTGGAAGATACATTCGACTGACTAATGTTGAAGGTCTCGATGCAAAGGAGGCAGCTTTTCACAATAAACACAATAGATATAATAAAGTACCACAAAAGGACTTTTTATCGATTGAAGACCACCCATTGATTTACTGGTTTGGTGACAAAACAAAGAACACATTTAGAATTCCCAGCATCGGTACCGTAGCAGGAGTGGATGGTCAGAATAAGACAGGAAACAACGATGAATTTTTGCGATTCCATTGGGAGATAACGTCAAATAGCATTTTTCCTGATGGCTGGAGATTTTACATAAAGGGTGGTGAATTTCGGAAGTGGTACGGGAACATCGATTATTGTGTGAATTGGAGACCTGAAGTAAGATCATTCTATCGAAATAGTAAAATAGCTAGGATTATAAAACAGGAGTATTGGAATATATCTGGAATTACATGGACTTATAACACAACGGGTGTGTTTAATGCTAGACTGCTAAATAGGGGCCATATTTTTGATGTGAATGGCTCTTCGATATTTCCAATTGAAGATGAAGATGAAATGCCGATTTTGGGACTCCTCAATTCAAGTTATGCCAATGAAATCCTACATGCGTTGAACCCAACTATTTCCTTTCAAGTGAAGGAAATTCAAAAAGTACCATATCTTCGTCCCTCGGTTACCTTAATAGCAGACGTCAAACTGCTAATTCAGGCCTGTGTCAACTTTGCTAAAATCGACTGGGACAACTTTGAAACCTCCTGGGACTTCCAATCCCATCCCCTGCTGCGCCCCGGCACGGCGACCGTCTCCGAAGCCTTTTCCATCTGGCAGGCTCAGGCGGAAGCGGCCTTCCGCGAGTTGCAGCGACTGGAGGAGGAGAACAACCGCTACTGGATCGACGCCTACGGGTTGCAAGACGAACTGACGCCCGAGGTGCCCGACGAGCAGATCACCATTCGCCGCGCCGACCTGGGCCGCGACGTGCGGAGCCTGCTGTCCTACGCGGTGGGCTGCATGATGGGCCGCTACTCGCTGGACGAGCCGGGCCTGATCCACGCGGGGCAACCCTTCGACCCGTCGCGCCACACGCGCTTCCCCGCCGACCGCGACGGCATCCTGCCCGTGCCCCTGGGCGGCCACTTCGAGGACGATGTGACGGCCCGCTTTGCCGAGTTCCTGCGGGTGGCCTTCGCGCCCGAACGGGTGGCCGAGAACATGGAGTGGGTGGCGGCGTCCCTGGGCGGCCAGAGGGCCGGGGAGACGGCAGAGGCCCGCATCCGCCGCTACTTCGCCACCGAGTTCATGTCCGACCACATCCAGACCTACAAGAAACGGCCCATCTACTGGCTGTTCACGTCGGGCAAGAAACGCGGCTTCGGGGCGCTGGTCTACCTGCACCGTTACGACGCGGGCACGCTGGCGCGGCTGCGAACCGACTACCTGATGCCCCTGCAACGCAAGCTGGACGCGGACCTGGAACGGGTGGGGGGCGAGCGCGACGCGGCAGGGAGTACAGCCGCGAAGAAGGCCGCCGAGAAACGCCTGAAGGAAATCAGCGAGCAGATCGCGGAGGTCCATAAGTACGACGAGTCTCTGCGCCACGCCGCCGACCTGAAGATCCCCCTCGACCTCGACGACGGCGTGGCCTACAACTACTGGCTGATGAGTGCCCCGGGCCTGGAGTACCTGACCGGGCGGCCCCTGAAGGGCCTTTCTGACCTCGTGTACACCGGCACCGACCTGAAGATGGCCGATCTGGAACGCAAGAGCCAGTGGAAGCGCGACCTGCTCGCGCAGGAGCGGGGGCGTGAGGAGGTGGGGGCGTGACCGGCCCGGACAAGGTAGATCCCGACGACTGGCTGCTGGATGAGGACGAAGAACAGCAGGAAGAGGCTGGGTGGGGCGAGCCTGCGCCGCTGCCCCCCTTCCCGGAGGTGACCGGCGCAGGACGGCCAGCCACCGCACCCTCGCACACCGTGCCGCCCGACTGCGAGGCCGAGCTGCTGGCCCTGCTGAGCGCCCCGGTGGAACCGCACGAGAACCCGTACATCGAGCGGCAGTTGCGCCGGATCAGCCGCCGCGCCTACGTGCCCTGGACCGACCAGGAAGATGGGCTGCTGCGGCGACTCGCGGAGGCGGGGTTCGAGGAAGCGGATCTGGCGCGGACCCTCTGCCGTCAGCCAGGGGCGATCCGCTCCCGTCTGGTGCGGCTGACCGACGGGGACGAGATTGCCCGGCAACAGAAGCGGGCCGAACGGCGGCAACGGCGACAGGAACGCCGGGAGGAACAGGAACGCAGCGAACCCCGCGTCCCCCGTGGAACGCGGGTTGGGGCGGCAACTCCTGTACCGCTGGAACTGGTGGTGCCGCACTTCGAGGCGTGGCTGGCCCTGCTACGGGCTGGAACGCGCCTGGACGTGATGGAGGGTGGACGGGTGTTGTTCTCGATGCTGCCGCGTGAGGAAGAGAAACCGGGCAGAACGGAGACCCCTGCCTCGTCCCGATACTGGAGAGGTGCCGCCCCGCCATCTGACCCGCACGTGACCATTCCGCCGGGAGTGAGGCGTGGCCGGAAGGGAAAGGCAGAGTGACCCGGTCCTTCCTGTCTCAATCCTCGTAATGGAAGCGCAGGCTGGCGATCAGCAGATCATCCCCGCTCACCCGGTACACGAGGCGGTGTTCCAGGGTGATGCGCCGCGACCACCAGCCCTGAAGCTGATGCCGCAGCGGTTCGGGTTTGCCCGGGCCGCTGAAGGGGTCACGGGCAGTGGCGCGGATGAGTTCGTTGATCTTCCCCAGCGTCTTGCCGCCTTGCTCCTGCCAGAAGAGGGAGTCCTCCAACGCTTCGGGGGAGAAGACCAGCCTCATTGGGTGAGTTCTCTGGCCTCACCCTGTCCGGCCTCCAGCGCCGCGATGGACTTCAGGAGACGGCGGGCATTGGCGGGCGTCCCCAGCAGGTGCGCGGTTTCCTGCCAGGAGTGGAAATCCTCCAGACTCATGACAACCACGGCCCGCTCACCCCGCGTCACGATCACCGGGTCGTGGTTGTCGATCACCTCGTCCATGGTGGCCGCGAGATTCTGCCGCAGCTTGGTATAGGTCATAGACCGCATATGTACAGGATACTGTACAGTCTCGATCCAGAGGGGAGCTACAGATGAAGATCACCAGGAAGGCCATCACGGAAGTTGTTCAGACGGTCGAGAACAGCGGGGCGGGCGAGGTCATCGTTCCAGCCGGGGAGTTCTGGGCCCACTTCGGCGTGCAGGATTCCATGCAGGCCTTGCAGCAGCAGATCGCCCAGCGTCTGGCAGAGGAAGGGCTGGAGGTGGCGTTCGAGGTGGTCATCGCCCTCCCACCAGAAGAACTCCCTCTGGTCGGAGAGTTCCCCGTGCCCGCCCAGCCCGCGCCCCTGGACCTGTCAGCAGACACCCTGCGCGCCCTGAGCATCCAGCAGCCCTGGGCCGAGCTGATCCTGCGCGGCGAGAAGAACCTGGAATACCGCTCGCGCCGGATGCGCGAGATGGGGCCGCTGCTGGTGCATGCGTCGGGCACCCGCGTTCCCGAGAACTTTGGGGGCTTTGATCTCGACCCAGACGCCTTGCCCTACCGCGCCCTGGTCGGCATCGTGGACGTGGTCGGCGTGCAGGCTGTGGAGGGCGACGATGGCCTCTATGCCTGGCAGCTCGCGCACCCGAGGCGCTTCCGGAATCCCATCCCCTATTCCGGCGCGGCAGGCATCTTCCGCGTGCCCCTGGACACGGTGCGTGAAGCCCTGGGGACGGCCACGACCCCCGGAGCGCCCCTTTGAAGCCTGACCGCGTTCGCCTATCCCTGCAAACCCTTTTTGCAGACGACCGCCGCTGGGCGCACCACGGCCGCCGCCTGGTCTTCTGGTACGACCCGGAAGGGGAGTTTCGTGAGGAGATTTCCTCGCTTCACTTGGACGGCGTGGACGTGCTCACCCTGGGTGAGACCCCCTTTGCCCTCAAGCGCCGGTTGATCGTGCAGGACCCGGACACGCCCTTCTTGCTGTACGCCCCGTTTCCCGAGCCGCCCGCCGCCGAGAACTGGTTGCTCGACCTGCAATGCACAGGCGTCCTCTTCCGCGCGGACCGGGCCGCGATGGTCTTCGCCGACCTGGGCTACCGCGATCGGTCGCTGGAAGCCGTGGTGAGGGCCTACCCCCGTTTTTTCGGAAGCAAGAAACGCGTCGCGGACCTTCAGGCCCTGATGCTGCCCCCCGACGTGGACGAACGCGGCCTGCTGACCGGGATGCTGGCGGCGGCGATAGGGGAGAAGGTGGCGGACGGCTCGCTGATCCTGCGCCGGGTGCTGCTGGGTGGCCTGGACGAGGACAGGAACCCCGCATGGTCCGAACTCGCAAAACTGGGACTCACCGACGCCTTCTGGACTCTGTCCGCGCAGGTCACGCTCTTCCGTGCCGAGGCCCCCACCCTGCGGCGCCTGTTCCTGGCCCTGCTCGTCTCGCACCTCACGCAGCAATTGGGGGGGACGGTGCCGCCCGCGCTCGCGGGGATGGTCCTCCCGAACACGGCCCGCGCCTACGCCCTGGTGTCGGCGTGGCAGCGCGACGTGCGGGACGCGCCGCGCCTGACCGACCTCACCGCAGAAGTCGAAGCCGACCTCGGTATCGAGGCGTGGGCCGAGGGCCTGGACCCGGAAGCGTACGCGCAGGTGGACACCTTCCCGGTGCTCGACCGGGTGGCGCTGCGGGCGCTGGTGCGGGCCTTGCAGTCCCCCGGCACCAATCTGGGGACGGTGCTGGCAGTCGCCCGCACCCGCCTGACACTTCAGCACGCGGCGCGGTACAGCGCCGAGTACGGGGCGGTGATCGCGGCGGCGGGCCTCTTCGAGCAGCGCCGGGCGTTTGGCGGGACGTTTCCCACCGATGCGGCCACCCTGCTGGAGCGTTACATTTCTGGCCTGCACGTCTTCGACCGGCTGTACCGGCAGTACGTCACGGCCCTGGACACCGCGTCCGGCGACCTGCTGCGTGACCTGACCGGGGCCGTCGAGGACGTCTACGTCCACTGGTTCCTGGAGGGCTTGGGCGGGGCCTGGACCGACGCCTTCGACGTGGGCTTGCCGGGTCGAATGGGCGGAACCCGCGGCCAGTGGCTGTTCTTCACCCGGCATGTTCTGCCCCTGCTGCAGAAGAACGAGCGCGACCGGGTGGTGGTGATTATCAGTGACGCGCTGCGGTACGAGGTGGCGACCGAGTTGCGTGAGCGCATCACCACGGACCTGCGCGGCGAACCCGAACTGGGCAGCCTGCTCTCGGTCCTGCCCAGCCAGACCCGCTGGGGCATGGCGGCCCTGCTGCCCGGGCAGACCCTGACCTGGGACGCCGCGGGCGAGCGGGTCCTGCGTGATGGGCAACCCACCCGCGCCGAGGACCGCGCCGCGCACCTGGTCCGCACGGGGTACCCCAGCGCGGCCCTCAAGCTCGACCACCTGATGTCGCTCAGCGTGGACGAAGGCCGTACCCTGTTCGAGGGCAAGCGCCTGATCTACCTGTACCACGACGCGATCGACGCTGTGGGCGACAAGCCCGCCAGCGAGCGGGACGTCTTTGCGGCCTGCGAGGTGGCCCTGGACGAGCTCACCCGCGCGGTCAAGCGGCTCGCCAACAGCCTGAATACCTCCACCGTCATCGTGACGGCGGACCACGGCTTCCTGTATCAGCGTCAGGCGATTGAGGAGGCCGACAAGCTGGCGCTCACATCAAAGGGAGCTGGCGTCAGCGCGGACCGGCGCAGTGTGGTGGGCCAGGACCTGCCCGCCACCGAGGGCACCCTGCGGGTCCCGCTGGAGACTTACCAGCCCATGACGGCTCCAGTCACAGCGCTGTTCCCACGCGGCACCCTGCGTTACCGGATCGCCGGGGGCGGGGCACAGTACGTGCACGGCGGCGCGAGCTTGCAGGAGATGGTGGTCCCCGTTCTGACCTACCGCCACAAGCGTGCCGCAGCTGGGCAGCCCCAGGCCAGCCGCAAGGTGGGCGTGGCGGTCGTTGCGCGTTCCCGGCGGGTCACGAACACGTTGTTCAGCGTGCCGCTGGTCCAGACCGAGGCTGTAGCTGAGCGGGTGCGCTCTCGGACCGTCACCGTCCGGCTGGTTGACGGCCAGGGCCGGGAGGTGACCGACGTGCGGCGGCTCACTTTCGGGAGCCCCAGCCCCCACCCGTCCGAGCGCGAGCAGGTTGCCCGGCTCTCGGTGACCCTGCAAAGTCCGGACGCAACCGCCACGTACTTCCTGCTGGTCACGGACGAGGAGGACGGCCTGGAGCTGCTGCGCGAGCCGTGGACCATCTCGATTGCTTTTCAGAACGACTTCGGAGACTTCTAGTGGACGACCTCAGCGCGCAGGATCTCAATGGCAAGCTCAACGCCACCTACCCCGGCAAAGTGGTGCGCAAGGACCTCACCGCCCGGATCAAGGAGGGCGCGAACGTCCCCATCTACGTGCTGGAGTACCTGCTGGGCATGTACTGCGCGACCGACGATGAGGCGACCATCGAGGAAGGCGTCTCACGGGTCAAGAAGATTCTCGCGGAGAACTACGTCCGCCCCGACGAGGCCGAAAAGGTCAAGAGCCGGGTCAAGGAGCTGGGCCGCTATACCGTCATCGACCGCGTGACGGCCAAACTCAACGAGAAGGCCGACCGGTATGAACTCGAACTGATGAACCTGGGCGTCACAGGGGTGGAGGTCGACGCCGGAACCATCCGGCAGAACGAGAAGCTCCTCGCAGGCGGCATCTGGTGCATTCTCGGCCTCGAGTACGACGCGGGCCACAAGCCCACACCTTTCCTGCTGGGCAGCCTCAAGCCCATCCAGATGCCGTCGACCGACATGGACGAGCTGCGGTCCGGCCGCGCCGCCTTCTCACGGACCGAGTGGCTGGACGCCCTGCTGCGCTCGGTGGGTATGGAGCCGACTGTCTTTGCCGAGAGTGTCAAGTGGCACCTGCTCGCCCGGATGATTCCCCTGGTGGAAAACAACTACAACGCGGTCGAGCTTGGCCCCCGCTCCACCGGAAAGAGCCACGTCTACAAGGAGATCAGCCCCAACAGCATCCTGATCAGCGGTGGCCAGACCACCGTGGCCAACCTCTTCTACAACATGGCCCGCCGACAGGTCGGCCTGGTGGGGCTGTGGGACGTCGTCGCCTTCGATGAGGTGGCAGGGATTCACTTCAAGGACAACGACGGCATCCAGATCATGAAGGACTACATGAACTCGGGTTCCTTCGCGCGCGGGAAGGCCGAGATCACGGCCACCGCCAGCATGGTTTTTGTGGGCAACATCAACCAGAGTGTGGAGAGCCTGGTCAAGACCTCGCACCTGCTCGCGCCTTTCCCTCCGGCGATGATCGACACGGCCTTTTTTGACCGCGTCCATGCCTATATCCCCGGCTGGGAAATCCCCAAGTTCCGCCCCGAGAGCTTCACGACCCAGTACGGCTTCATCGTGGACTACCTCGCGGAGTGGGTGCGTGAATTGCGCAAGGTGTCCTTCGCAGACGCCATCGACGCGCACTTCCGGCTGGGCAACAACCTGAACCAGCGCGACGTGCGGGCGGTGCGCAAGACGACCTCCGGCCTGCTCAAGCTCCTGCACCCGGACGGTCAGTGCGGCAAGGAGGACGTCCGCGACGCCCTGGTGTACGCCTTGGGCGTGCGCCGCCGGGTCAAGGAACAGCTCAAGAAGATCGGCGGCATGGAGTTCTACGACGTGCACTTCAGCTACCTCGACCTAGAGACCCTCGAGGAACACTTCGTGACCCTGCCCGAGCAGTCGAGCGGCGCCCTGATTCCCGAGGGGCCCCTGCAGGCGGGCCACGCCCACGCGGTCAGCCCGTCGGACGGCGGCATGCTGGGCCTCTACCGGGTAGAACTCCAGACCACTCCCGGCAGCGGCAAGCTGGTTCGGACTGGCACGGCCAGCGCGTCGGCGGTCCGCGACGCGGTCAACATTGCCTTCAACTACTTCAAGGCAAATTCCAGTCGAGTCAGTGGCAGTATCCACCCCGACGGGTCGGACTACCTGCTGCACCTGGTGGACGTGCAGGGAAACGGCGCACCGGAGTACATCAGTCTGGCCCTCCTGATCTCGCTGTGTTCCGCCGCGCTGGGAAAGCCCCTCCAGCCGCAACTCGTGCTGCTGGGGCAGATGACGCTGGGCGGCACCATCAGTCCAGTGGAGAACCTCGCCGCGAGCCTGCAGTTGGCACTGGACGCCGGAGGAAGGCGGGTGCTGCTCCCCATGAGTTCCGCTGCCGACCTGGCCACCGTGCCCCCGGAACTCTTCTCCAAATTCCAGGTGACCTTTTACAGCGACCCGGTGGACGCGGTGTTCAAGGCGCTGGGCGTGCAGTGAAGCCGACGAGCACGCGAGCTGGCTGCCTCACCTGAAAACAGCATTCCAGGCCGCAAATGTGATGGCGGAGTCAGAACGTGAGCGATAACTTAACTGCACGTGCTCGGCTCCCATATTTCGGTCCCTCAGAGAGGCGCTTGACCTTGCGAACCTACCCGCTGTTTCTGCTTTCCTGCGCGCTGCTGAGCGGCGCCGCGGCTCAATCGACATCTGGCACAGCGTCCGCTGTCCAGGTCGACAAAACTTTTCTGGCCACTGAGGCCGAGCGGCTGTCGTCGGCCATCGCCGAGGCGGTCACTGCGGTGGGCGGCGATCTCGACCGCCAGCACGTCCATCTCGTCTTCGCCTTCAGCACAGGCCACTTTGCCAAGGACCCCCGGATGGCCGAGGCCGCGCGGGTCGTGGCCTCAGATGTCGCGGAGCAGACCCTCGTCAATGGGGATCAGCTGAGCTCTTATGCCTGGGAAATGAGTGTCTGGCCGCACAAAGGTCAGGCGCTCAACCCCTTTCAAGTGGGTGAGGACCGCTCGGCCCTCCGCGCCTCCTTCCAGGATCTCTGGCCGCGCTCGGTCCAGGCGGGAAGTCGGGGCGGCCACGACACGGAAGCCGCCATCGCCCAGATCACCGGCGACCTTGGCGAATCCACCAACGCCGTCGTGGTCCTCCTGACCAACACGGCGGCCAGTGTTGTCGGTGAACGCGACCAGCAGACCATCGGGGAGAATGACCCCGGATATCTCTCGGCGCTGGAGCGCTGGAACCGCGTCAAGACCAGTGCCACGACCGGGGCGACCCTGCAATTGCAGGTGGACCCCGACCGTCCCGGCCGCACCTTCGACGCGGTCATTGTGGTCCCCCAGGCTTTCAGGGGCGAGGCGCTGGACGCCAGCCGCGCAGACCTGGTGCGCGCCGTCGCCGGGGAAGCACCGCTCACAGAGCAGGACACGCCGGCTGGCAACCGCTGGCTTCTGCCTGCCCTGGTGCTGCTTGGCGGCGCGGGCCTGGCCGCCTTTTTCCTTACCCGGCGGCGCTCTGCTGGTGGGGCGGGGGGCGGCCGCTCTGCCGCGCGCGGCACCTGGGAACTGCAGATTGCGGGGCGCAGCTTTCCGGTGCAGAGCGTTCCTGAGGGGGAACCGGTGTGCATCATCTGCGGACCTGGGTACCCGGCACCTCCGTCCAATCCCGGCTATGTCCTGCTCTCCGGTGTGGATCTGCCCCCGGTGAAGCTACTGACCATCCGGCGCACGGGAAGCGCGCTGACCCTTCAACCCGACCTGGATGTGACGCTGGAAGACGGCACCCCACCCTCCTTCCCAGCGGGCAAAGACGCCGACTACACCATCAACCTCAAGGGCCGCGCCGCCACCAAGCCCCATCTTCCCCCCAGGCCGTTTAAGGCCACCGTCAATCTCGCCGTCCGGCCGCAGGAGAACTGAATGCGCAACATGGAAGTCACCAAAACCCTCGTCATCGGCCTCGGCAGCACGGGAACCCGTGTGGCCAACAACCTGCTGCGCCGCCTGGACTGGCAGTACGGTGCGGCCGGCCGCGCCCCCTGGGTGGAGTTCATGGCCATCGAGACCAACAACAACGAGCCTTCGCCGCTGCGTGCTCGCGGCGACTTCTTCCCGATCGGCCTGGACGCCCGAATCTACGGTCAGATCCTGCAAGACCCCCAGAGCTACCGCAAGATCAACCTCGAGAGCTGGGCGGACATGACCACCCTGCGCAAGCTCAAGGACACCGAGGGCGGTGCGGGCAACATCCGCATGATCGGGCGGCTCACCTTCATGACCGACCCCAACTTCACCACCATCAAGCGGGCCCTGCAAGACCGGATCAACCGCCTGCGCAAGCTGCAGAGCAGCGAGGCCCAGGAGCGGCGCGGCCCCCTGCATGACGGTTCCAACCCCACCCTCAGCTTCGCGTCGGGTGGCGAAATCCGCGTGTTTGTCGTGGGCACGCTCTGCGGCGGTACCGGAAGCGGACTGCTCCCCGATTTCGGGTATTTCGTGAAGTCTCTTCCCCTGAAGGAGACCGAGAAGGTCATCGGCATCTTTACGCTGCCGCACGAGAACCTGACCTCGGTGACCGCTTCGAACGCCGACCGCTTGAAGAAAAATGCGTACCACGCCCTGCTCGAACTCAACCACTACCACCAGAGCCAGGGTGGACAGTTGACGCCCATCCAGTACCCCGATGGAACCCAGGCCAACATGGGGCTTGAGCCGTATGACCTGCCCTACCTCGTCAGCCCGTCGGCGCCGTCGAAGACGGCTGAGGCGGAACTGAACGAGCTGGTGGCCGACCGCATCTTTATCAACATCATCAGTCCGGAGTCCGACCCCTACAGCACTGCAGTGGATGCACCGCAACCCGACCGGGATCACCAGGCGCACGTCTTCTCCACCTTCGGGCTGTCGGTCGTGGAGTTTCCCGCGGCGCAGATTGCGGAAGCGGCGGCCAAGAAGCTGCTGCTCGGGGCCCTGAAGGAATGGCATGCCCACAAACCCGACCGGGTCAGTGACCTCACCACGGCGATCGGGACCGACTGGGGCAGCCTGGTGCCTGCCTATCTGCAGCAGCCGCCCGAGGACTGGCAGAAGGAAGTGACCGCCGCCGTGAACAGCGAACTCGGCGCGGCCAAACTGGACTTCGGCAAGCTCGACCGGTCGCTGGCCTCGCTGCGGCAGGCGGTGGCGCCGGACGGGGCGCTCTCCGACCAGCTCCGGGCCCGGCGGGATCAGGTTACCGAGCGCATCTATCAGGCCTTCTCGGATCATGCGGCCGAGGTGCTGCTCGACCGCACGCGTGGCCCACGGGTTCTGGCGGCCGAGGTCGAATACCTGCTGGAAGGCCTGCAAGGCCTGCATGAAGCTGCCCGCGCGAACACGGCCGTCTCACAGGCCGAGGCCGCCGACGCCTGGGACAAGGTGGAGACGCAGGTGGGGCGGCTCAAGGCCGAGGTGGGGCGCGTCAGCTTCCTGAACAAGAACCGCAGCAAGATCGAGGCTGCGCAAAACGACCTGCGGTCGGCCATGCGGGCCTTCGCCAAGATTCAGATGGAGTCGGCGCTCTACGCCAGCATCCAGACCCACCGCAAGTACGGTGAGATCGATTTCGGTGTGGCCGAACATCTGCAGCGCCTGCTGCAGCAGGTGCAGAGCAACCTCAGCAGCCTCGACAGCCGCATCACGGCGGTCAAAAACAGGCTCGCTGCCGATGTTGAGGCCAAATCCGCGACCCTCCCGCCGGTGAACGGTCTGGTGCTGTTCGAGCCGCGCACGACCGTGCAGGAGGAATACGCCCGCGCCCTGGAAGCCGGGAAGACCAGCAGCGTGCAGCACCTTGACAACATCGAAGCGCGGCATTTCGAGGAGTTGATCCGCGGCTGGACGGATCTGCCCGGCGTGGTCGTGCCGTCCTCACGGCAACTCGAACGCACCTGGATCAGCGCGCCCTTCGACCCGCGCGGCGAGCACCTGCTGCCAGCCGAGACCATGAGCCGGCTGCTGTCTCAGGCATCGCGCCCCTTCAGCGCTGTGCTGGCCCAGGAAAATGTGGTGGAACGGGTGAGCCGCGAACGCGAGCTGCGCCCCACCCTTGATGGGCAACTCCACAACGCCGCCGAGCGGGCACGGCCCTTCCTGCACCTCAACAAGCAAAAGGCCGTGGAGGGCAACCGCAGCCCGATCATGGAGCGGGAGTCGGTGTTCATCCCCGCTGACACGAACCCCATGAGCGTTGCAGCGTTCAAGGGCGTCGTGGCCAATGTCTTTTCCAGCACCAACGGGCGCGACGCCGTCTCGGCGGACCCCACCCGGGCACTGTTCTTGCAGGAGTACTTCCGGTTTCCGCTGCGCGGCCTCGACCAGGTGCTGGGCTCTGGCGGCCTGCACAGCGCCGAGTGTCAGGACTTCCCGACCTTCCACACCCGCCGGGACGTGCAGTGGTACGGCCTCTCCCGCCGCGAGGCCCAGCTGCTCGAGGACGCCGAAGAAGCCCTGATCATCGGGGTGCTGCTCGGCGAACTCACCATTCGCAACGGCATCGTGATGCCCTGGACACCCACCGGCTTTGGTGACCGTGATTTCCGGCGCCTTCCCATCAACCTCGCGGAAGCTGCACGGGTGCTGGCCCGCGGTGAGCAGGATCAGGACGGCTTCTCGCTGCTCGGCGCTCTGCCGACCCTCCAGGCCCGCATTGACCATCACTGGAAGCGGCCAGAGCTCGACCCCGCCCAGAGCAGCCAGGAGTTCGTGCAGCAGCTCCAGACCCGCCTGGGTGAGTTTTACCGTCAGGGTCGTGCCGGTCAGATTCAGGGCTGGGGCGATCAGGCCTGGGCGGGCGAGCGGCTCTCCAAGTTCACTGCCAAACACACCTCTTTGCACGAGGCGACCATGTTGCTGTACCCGCCGCCTGCCGCGACGGTCAATGCCCTCACCCTGCGCAAGGACCAGCAGGGGCGCTGGGGTGGGTACGCCCCGAAAGACGGCCTCTACTGCCCGCAGTGTGGGGGTCTGGTCGGCGAGGACGTGCAGGACGCGGCCCGTAACGGCTGGCGCTGCTTTACGGATTCGTCGCACTACTACGGGCCGGGGGCTGCTTGAACACCGAGGTGATCTTCCCAGACAACGGTGCCATCCAGGGGATGCTGCTGGGGATCGCCGTGCTGTTCGGGTTTGGTGTGTGGCAGTGGTGGAAGGCCCATACCCGGCTCAGCCGCGAGCTGGCCGCGGCCCGGCGGCTGCTGGGCAGTACAGCGCTGAAGTTAAGCGTGAACTCGGCCAAGGTGCTGCTGGGAAAAGACCACGCTTCCCTGCCCGGTCGGCTGATCACCGCCATGGTGAATCACAACGGGCTGGCCTTTGCTCGCCCTGCCGACGCCCTGGAGCCCGCGCTGGATGAGGTCGGCCGCATCAATGCCGCGGCCCGGACCGTGCCCAACCTGCTGCTGCTCGCTGGGTTGGTCACGACGGTGGTAGGTCTGATCTACACCCTGGTCAGCCTGGGGCCGCAGATCAAGGGCGCCATCGAGGCGGCCAACCCCGCGGAAGTCAGCCAGGCGCTGGGGATGACCCTCCAGGAAATGAGTGCGGCGTTCGCCGGCACCTTCTGGGGAGTCGCGCTGGCCCTGGTGCTGCAGGGTCTGAATGCCTGGAGTGGCATTCGGGCCGGTCAGCTCAGCGGTGAACTGGACGCCGTCAGTACCCAGTTCGCTCCCCTGGTCTATCCCGCGGGCACCGAGAAGCAGTTGCAGAGCCTGCAGGACCTGGTGAGCCGCACCGAGGAGTTCCTCTCCCAGACCCATACAGCCATCGTGAAGACCAGCGAGGACTTTGCGCGCGTCCTGACTCAGGCGGGCAGTGTGATTGAGGCCAGCCTGAAAACGCTGCAAAGCACGTCGCAGGAAGTGGCTGTGGCCCTCAAGACGGCCAGCGGGGACGTCAAGGTCAGCAGCGACCGCCTGAATAAGGCCGTCGAGACGATGCAGCAGCACCGTCAGGATTACCGCAACATCTACTCGCAGTTCAACGACATGTTTACGCAGTCCATGGCGGCCCTCCGGGAGCACAGCGACAGTCAGCTGGGCGAGATTCGCACCCTGCAGGCCAATTTCGACAAATCGGGGGCGCAGATTATCGAGCGGCTCCTTGATGTGGGGTCCACCCTTCACTCGGTGGGCGACCAGCTGGCCTTCAGCCAGGGGGAGTACGCCGGCAGCACAGAGATGATCGCGGGGACCATCCGGGACGGCTTCGTTGACCTCTACAGCAACATCGGTAGCACGCTTTCGCGCTACACCACCGAGGTGAACACGGTGGGGCAGCACTTTGAGACCCTTTCGAAGCAGTTGGAGGGGACAGCCCAGGCCAGTCAACACCTGCAGCGCGCCCTGATCGCCAAAGACGACGCGGAAGTCACCCGTGCCCGCGACCAGCAGCAGCAGCAGGGAGTCCTGGTCACACGCCTGCAAGAGCTTCGGCTCACCCTGGAGACCCTCCAGCCTCAGTTGAATGCCCTTCAAACTGAGCCGCAGTGGGCCGCAGCGCTCGGGACCTCGATGCAGGAAGCGGGGCAACAGGCACAGCAAAGTCGCGCCAGCCTGCTTGCGCAACTGCAGCTTCTGGGTGAACAACTCAGACCACCAGGCACCACAGAACTCCAGCAGCAGATGGCCCAGGTCAACACGTTGTTGGAAGGCATGCTCGACCAGCTGTCCGGGTTCTCGGACGCGGCTCCACAGCAGGCGGCGATTCTGGGAGAGGTGCGCGAGTCGGCTGTTCAGAGCCGGGAGGCGGCCGAGCGCATCCGGCAGCTGCTGGAAGCCCTGCCGGGTCACCTCGCCGCCGGCGCCCTGGGGGACCTGCGCCGCAGCCAGGAGGCCCTGGGAGATCGGCTCTCCGAGCTGACCCGGGCGCTGACGGCGGTCACGGCTGAGACCCCCCAGGCGGCCGAAGCGGGGACTCCGCCGGCCGAGGTTGCCGGGGAACCCAGTGCACCACCGGTGGGAGGCCCCGCCGCATGAGCCGTCGTCGGCCCACGCCTGATGACCTGAACCCCTATGTCGCCCTGACGGACACGGCCCTGAACTTCATCTTGTTGATGGTGTTTTTCGTGGCAGCCCTGACTGCCGTGGGCCGCGTCAGCTGGGAGGACGTACGGTACAAGGAGGCCCAGAAGGTCTTTCAACAGGCGGTTGAGCGGATGATTCCGGCCCGGCAGCAGCCTCGCGCCAACGGCGGCAAGAACGATCCTCCAGGTACGCAACGCTGGGTGTTTCGCAACAGCGCCCTGTTTGAGCCGGGCCGCGCCACTCTCAGCCGCACGGGGCGGGTCACGCTGAATCAGTTCGCGAAGGTGCTGCGAACCAACAAGAACACCTGGCGGCGCATCCGGGTCGAGGGGCATACACTGCCGACCCAGAACCGCAGCGGTGACCGCTGGGAAGAGGCCACCGACCGTGCCGCGGCCGTGGCACGCTACCTGGTGTCGCGGGGTGATATCGCTCCGTACTACATCGCCACGTCGGGGCGTGGGGGACAAAGCCCATTGCCGGACACGGCCCTGACCGATCCGGCGCATGCCAGAATCGAGATCGTGCTGGAGTACGCCAAACAGTCGGCCTCGGATGCAGGAGCGCCGTGACCTGTCCCTCGTGTCACCAGCCTATTCCTGAAGGTGCCCGGCAGTGCCCCGCATGTGGTGCCCCTCAGGGGGCGCTGGCGGGGGGAACCCGGCTGCAAGGTTACCGAATCGAGCGTGCTCTTGGCCGTGATGGGGGCCTGAGCTATGGGGCCACCCATGAGCCCACGGGCCGACAGGTGTTCATCCTGGAGTTCTTCCCACCGGATGCGCGCCGCTTTGGGCTTTTGGTGCTGCTTCCCGAAGAGCGCAAGCGTCAGCTGGCCACCTGGCTCGACCGGGCACGGGCCTGGAGTCAGGGACCGGGAGCATCGCTGCATCGGCCGCTCGAGGTCTTCGAGCGGAACGCGACCGGGTACGTGGTGCTCTCGGAGCCGCTCGGCCGAACGCTGGCCACCCAGGTGGCCTCCGCTGGGCCTCTCTCGGGTGAAGCGGCGGTGCGCCTGGTCGAGCGCCTGGCCCAGAGCGCTGCGGAACTGCTGGAAGCGGGCCTGCCTGTGGGGGAGATGGATCCCTCCCGGGTCTCGCTGGCGGGTGACCAGCAGTGGTTGACCCTGGGCTGGGCCGACGGCGGTCAGGAGGCCTACCGCGCCCCGGAACAGTGGATGGGCCCGGACACCGAAACGTGGGCCAGGGTGCTCTACAGCCTCGGGGCCGTGGCCCATTTTGCCGTGACCGGACAGATTCCCCCAGCGGCCACTCACCGAGCGTTGGGAATGCCGCTGCCGCCTTTGCCTGTCGGACTGCCCCCGGGGCTGGAGAACTTTCTGGAGCAGGCCACGCAGCTCGCGGCCCATCAGCGCCCCCCATCCCTGAGGGGCGTGGCGGGTCTGCTCAGGGGCCAGTCCGGACCGCCGGCTGGTGCTGGGCGGCACCCCGCTGGTCAGGGCCTGCGCGTCGCGGCCCATCGCAGCTGGGTCACCCACTTGGCCATGCGGGGGCAGGTCCTGGTGAGTGCGGGCGCAGATCAGCAGGTAAGGGTCTGGACGATGGACGGGAACCCCGTCAGCACCCTGGAAGGCCTGCGGGCCGCTCCGGTCGGGTTGCGGTTGTTGTCGACCGGCATTGTGGTGGCCGACGCCCGGGGCCGCGTGCATTGCTGGGCAGGCAATACCTACCATTCGGCCGACAGTGGGAGCGGGATCGAACGGCTGTGTGCCCTGGGAGAGGACCGCGTGGTGACGCTGGGGGATCGGCAGCAACTGCACCTGTGGCGGGTGCCGGAGGTGCAGGCCTTGGGGCAAGACGCCCAGGCTGGCCAGCACGTGACGGCGCTGCACGAGGGGCACGACGGAACGCTGGTGCTGGGGACCCGCCATGGTGAGGTTCTGCGCTACGACCCCCAGCGGATGCAGCGTGTCACCCTGCTGAGTGGACTCCAGGGTTCGGTCACCAGTCTGGTCATGGGACCCAGAGGGCATATCTTCGCCGCGTGTGGTTCCGCGGTGCATCTGGTTGGCAAGGGGGAGATCGCCATCCTCCCCACAGGTGTACAGGCTCTGGCTGTGGGTGGACGGTCCGAGAGCCTCTTCGTGGCTGCGGGTCGCTCGGTGTACCGGATCAATCGGCCCGGTGACGCTCCCCAGCCCCTGCTGGAAAGCGCAGTGTCCGTGCGCTGCCTGAGTGCGACGGGGACCCATCTGGCCGCGGGCCTGGAAGACGGTCAGCTGGAAGTGGTGCCGTTGTCTGAGCGGGAGGCTGGCAGATGATGGACTGCTAGGTCCGTTTTGTCAGCAGGTTGGTGGGCAAGGGCGTCCACAGCGCTGCACATCCAAGTGGCGTGCTTCTTGCTTGGGAGGCCTGCCAGTCCTGCTCCCACGGTGAGTCGGCGCGTTAGACAGCAGTTCTTCGTACGGCGCCCTCGTTACTGCTGGGGGTCTCTCCCCGGATGCTGAAGGTGTGGGACCGCGACGGGCTGCTGTGCCCGTCCGCCCGCACCGCCGGGGGCCATCGGCGCTACACCGAGGTCGACCTCACGAGCTATTAGGGCGTCTGCGACGCCGCACAAAACGGGCGCCGTGGGGTTCTTTCGCCGCGGAGATGTAACGGAGAGGGATGACTTGGTCATCCTTCTCCGTCCGATTTTGACCACAAGCCACTCGGTCGCGCTCTCGCCAAAGCGCCGCTTCCGGGCTGTCCTCACCCTTCTGATGTTTCCAACGCCTTGATTTCGCTAGGTCTCCGGCCCTTTGGCAAGCAGGCGCTTGGCGTGCCCGGCCCCTACGAAAGGCTGTGCCCCATGACACGAGTCAGCATCATCCACCACCCTCCCCGCAGCCGCTTCGTCACGCTGCGCGAGGAGTTTCTCGCCATCACCGGGGGCGATGCGTGCGCGGCCAAGCTGCTGCACGTCTTCGAGCACTGGACCAACTACCTCCTGGGGTCCGGCGAGCAGGCGCGCAAGCGCAACGAGGCCGCCGCCAAGGAAGGCCTGCCCGCCGACCAGGACGACTCGCTGTGGATCTACAAGTCCTTCCCGGAGCTGGTCGACGAACTCCTGGGCGACCACAAGCGCGACAAGGTCATCGCGTCGATGCGGCTGCTGGTCGGGCAGGCGGGATTCTTGCAGGAGCGCCACAACCCGAAGTTCAAGTGGGATCGCCGCCTGCAGTATCTGCTCTGCGCCGAGGCCGTCAACACGGAGATTCGCCGCTGGAGCGCAGAGGGCGAGGCCTACGTGCCCCGCTGGCAGGACGCGGGCGAGCGTGCCCATCGTCGAGATTCCGACGATGCAACCCCCGAAGAACCGACGATGCAGGATTCGGCCTCCACCATCGTCGATTTTCCGACGATGGAAGATCGGGAAGTCGACGATGAATCGTCTAGAAATCGACGAGCAATATTACAAGACACTCCACAGGACACAGAGACAGGACATGGTTCCTCGGCGGACGAGCCGCCGAAGACGCCCAGGAAGCGCCGGGGCTCCTCGGCGAAGACGCCTGGGGACGCCAGGGCGAGCAAGGTGGCTCCTCCTGGGGAGCACGCCCGGCTCTTCGCGGCGCTCTCCACGGCGCTGTACGACAGCCCCACGCCCCTGAAGAAGAACGCTTCGCGCATCGGGCAGCACGCCAGCCAGCTGCTCGCCATGGAGCCGCCCCTGCTGGCCGAGGAGGCTGAGCGCCTGCTCGCGGCGATGGACCCGTTCGTCCGCAAGAACGTCTCCATCAACAACGTCGCCGACAAGATCGCCGAGGAGCGCGGCAAGAAGCGCGGCGGCATCGACCGCATCAACGCCGAGTCCATCCGCAAGGCCGAGGAGCTTCGCGCCCAGACCACCGGGCCGCTGCCCTTCAAGACCGCCGACGAGTTCCTCGCCCACCTGCAGGCCCAGCGCCAGCAAGGAGTCCAATGACCGCACCCGTGGAAACCGACCATCCCAATCCGCTGCTGCGCCCGGTGTTCGAGGCGAAGTGCTACGTCTGCGGCGCGCCGCCCCTGCTGTGGAAGCCCGACCTGGGGCAGGGCACCTTCGAGGAGGCCTTTGACTGCGAGTGCCAGTACACCCACCCCGGCGCCTACTCGGACGGGCTGGGCAAGGCCCGGCACCTGTACAAGCTGCGCTGGCGGATGATGACCCGCCTGGGCCGGGACTACCGCGAGATGGCGCGGCGCGAGTACGACTTCACGCCCGAAAACGCCGACGTGATCCAGGCCATGCTGACCCTCGGCGAGCGCAGCCAGGTGTTCTTGCACGGGGCCGCCGGGCGCGGGAAAAGCCACCTCGCCATCAAGGCCGCCGTGGCGCTGTTCAACCAGGGCGTCAGCGTCGAATACTGGCCCGAGCAGGCCTTTTTCGACGACGCCCGCCAGTACGCCGTGTCGGACGCCGCCTTCAAGACCAAGCCGGGGCGGTCGGGCGACGTGCTCCTGATCGACGACCTGGGCAAGTCGCGCCCCACCGAGTACGCCGCGCAGATGCTCTACGACGTGCTGGAGTTCCGGGTCTCGAACAACCTGGGCTTCATCCTCACCAGCAACCACGCGCCTGGAGAGGCCGCCGGGCGCATGGTGCTGGACGCCGCCAACGCGGGCGCGGTGGAATCGCGCCTGCGCGCCGGGCGGGTCCTGGAACTCACGGGTGACGACCGCCGGGGAGGCCGGGCATGAGCGAGGTGTCCGCCACCACCGGCTTTCTCTCGCTGGTCATGGAAGCCGCCGGGCAGGGTCTGGGCGTGCGCGAGGCGCTGCAGGACATCCTCGGCCGGGTCTCCCCGGAGATGTTCCAGGGCGAGGAGCGCCGCTACGCCGAGTCGGCCAGGAAGCTGCTCGACCTGCGCCAGATGCCCACCCCCTTCGCCATCGCCAAGGACTGCGGCGCCTCGCCGATGGAGCTGGCCCGGCTGAAGCTCGCCGGGGCCGGGCTCTACGGCGACCTCGCGGCGGCGGCCGAGGGGGTCCGCACCCAGTATCACCAGCGGCGCTTGCAAGAGGGGCTCACGGCGGCGCTGGCAGCCGCCCAGAAGGGGCAGCTGGACCTCGCCCAGACCCTGACCCAGGAGCTGGCCGAGCAGGCCCTTCTGGGCGAAGCCATGAGCCTGGAGGACTACCACGACTTCGACCCCGAGGCCGCGCCCGAGCCCCGCCACCTGCAGACCACCCTGGCCACGCTGAACGAGGACCTGGGCGGCGGCCTCGCGGCGGGCGGAGCGCTGTGCCTGAGCCTCGTCGCCGCCCCCTCGGGGGTGGGCAAGTCCACCTTCGCCTTCCAGCAGGTCGCCCGCTGGCTGACCGAGGACCCCCACTGGGTGCTGTACTGCTCGGGGGAGATGCCTGCGGGCTACGTGTTCGACCAGGTGACCCGCCTGGTGGCCCGGCAGTCCGAGGACCAGCGCCGCTACCGCCTCCCGGTGCATCACAGGGCCTTCGTGCGGGCGGCCGAGCAGGTCAAGGCCCGCGTGGGGCAGGGCCGCTTCACGGTCTACGACGGCGACCTCAGTCCCGAGGCGGTGCTGGAACTCGCCCGCCGCAAGCAAAAGGAACTCACCGCCGCCCGGCTCTCGGGGCAGGCGACCGAGGACGCCCGGCTGGTGGTGATCGTGGACAACTGGGACAACCTGTTCACCAGCTACGAGTTCGGCGAGCTGCGTGAGGACCAGGTGTTCGGGCGCTGGATGCAGCGCTTTCAGCGTCAGGCCGCCGAGTACGGCTACCACCACATGAACCTCTCGCAGACCAGCGGCGAGGCCGAGGATATGAAGGAGCCCGCCCACGCCCACCAGATGCAGGGGTCCAGAAAGCTGCACTCCAAGGCCTCGCACGTGATCACCCTCTACCGCCCGCGCGACTCGGGCGCGGTGGAGCGGGCCCTGCGCGAGAGCGGCGGGGAGCCGCCTCCCTGGGCGCATCCCATGATCGGGGTCCGCAAGGCCCGCGGCGGGGGACGCACCGGAGTGAGGCGCTACCGCCTCGACGAGAAGACCGGAGCCTGGCGGGACGCCGAGGCCGTGCCCGAGTTCTAGGACAGGGTGTGCCCATGATTCATGACTTCATTCAGCACGACGCCGAAAAGCTGTTGCGGGCCCTGAAGCCCTTCTCCCGGACAGGCGACCCCGTTCCGGTCACCCCCCCGATGAGCCTGCTTCTGGCCGGGGTGCTGAACACGCCCGATCAGCTGCGCATCGTGGCCGCGATCACGCGGCTGCATCAACGGGGGTACCTCTACAGCCGGGATGCGAACCCCTGGTTCGACCCTTATGGCCTGCGAGGAGAACGGGCCGCGCTGGGCCTGGAACCCCTCAAGAAGGCCATGGAGGCCGCCTACCCGAATCCCACTCCGGCCCCCGCGCCCGAGGCCCCTTCACGGCCCTCCTGGGACGAAATGGGGCTGCGTACCGCGCAGCTGTGGAGCGAGCGCAGCGCCGACGACAAGTTCAAGGTGGGGGTCGCCATCCTGAGCAACGAGAGCCACACCGTGGTGGGTCTGGGCTACAACGGCCGCTACCCCGGCAGCGCGACGGAACAGCGGGCCTCGCAGGAGACCGGGGCCAGCCAGTTCACCCACGGCGAGATCAACGCCCTGCTGCGGGCCCGCTGGGAGCACGGCGAGAAACACACCCTCTACACCAGCCTGGAACCGTGTCACGACTGCGCCCTGGCGATCCTGGCCGCGAGGCACATCAACCGTGTCGTGTACGCCCAGGCCTACGCCGGGGACGGCAAGCGCCGCCGGGGCGCGGAGATTCTCCGGGAAGCCGGAGTGGAGGTGGTGGCGTGGTGACCAGCGAGCAGTGGCGGGGAATCCCCGGCTTTTCCCGGTACGCTGTGTCCGACTGCGGCGGCGTCATGTCGCTCTCCAGAACGACGCGGGCCAACAAGACGGGTGTGTGGCTCAGGCCCAGCAAGAGACTCAAGCTGCAGGTCAGCCCGGATGGCTACGACAAAGTTTGTCTGCTCGGGGATGACGGTAAGCGAGCGAAGGTCACCGTGAGCCGCTTGATGCTGCTGGCGTTCGTCGGCCCCCCTCCCTCTGCCCGCCATCAGGCGGCTCACCTGGACGGGAATCCTCGCCGCAACACCCTGGACAACCTGGCGTGGAAGACCCCAAAGGAAAATTGTGCCGACAAGGTGGCGCACGGTACTCATCTTTTCGGCGAGGCCGTGTGGAACGCCGCCCTCACCGAAGCAACGGCTGAGCGCATCCTGTTGCGGCTCCGGGATACCCGTGACTCCTACTCGGAAATTTTAAGAGACTTCCCCGACGTGGCGGTCGCGTTGGCGAAGATGAACGCCGGGGAAAACTGGGCGCACGTTCGTCCCGACATCCCCCGACCTATTCGCCCGGTCAGGAAGTTTGCCCCCAAAAGAAGGCTCACGGCCGCAGAGGTTGCCGAGATCAGGCGCCTCTATCGCCACGAAGCTCCTCGGCCGGGCCACCGCACGTTGGCCCGGCGGTATGGGGTAAGCCCTACGAATATGCGCCGAATTCTCTCCGGCGCGACCTGGACGGAGGAATCATGACCCCGAGCGCCCAGGAGCGCCTGTTTCAGTGGTCCACGCTGGCCTCGCGCCTCGCGGGCCGCTACGGGGCCAACCACATCCGCCTGAAGGTCCCCGAGCAGTTCTGGCAGGACTGCCTGGAGGTCCATCCGCTTGATCCCCTGCCCTGGGGCATCCGCACCCCGCACGGCGACGTGCGACTGGAGAAAGCATGACCCGGCCCCTGTCCACCCTCCGTGTTCGCGCCTTGCGCCCCTCGGGGGTCTGTATCGCCACCCTCGCGTTGACCACCCTGTCCCGCGTGGGTGAGGTCGTTCTTCTGGACCGCCGCCGTGAAGCGTGGCAGGTGCGCGAGGTGGAATGGGTCTTCGACGACGAGGACGAACTGGCGAACGTGAACCTTCACCTGGGCGAGGTGGTGGCATGACCCGCCCCCTGTCCACCTTTCCCTGGCAGGCCTTCTACGACCACCCTGACGGCCCGGTGCGCGGCATCGCGGTCGGACGGGTGCGTGACGGCATCGTGCTGTTCCGCTCGGAGACTGACGGCCGCCAGATCATGGTCCGCGAGGCCCTGCTCTACACCGGCTACGACCTGACGCTGAGCAGCGGGCAGGAGGAGGTGCTGACCCTGATCTCCGCCCACCCCGACGGCTACGCCTGGGAGTACCACGGCAAGCTGCCCGGCACCCACAAGAAGCCCACCGCCGCGCAGCAAAAGGCCCTGGCCTCGCTGGTCGCTCGGGGCGTGCTGCACCTGGAGGACGGCCGCTACCTCCTCACCAACCGCGGCGAGCAGGTCCAGCGCCTCTGGAACGACCTCGGCAAGAGGAGGGGGGCGGCATGACCCGTGCCCACCCGCAGCTCCAGTGTCCCCCCCATGACTTCCCCCGTTCAGGTGCTTCACGGCGACTGCCTCGACCTCATGAAAGCCCTGCCCGACGCCTCGGTGGACATGGTGCTGGCTGACCTTCCCTACGGGATGACGGCCTGCAAGTGGGATTCGGTGATCCCGCTCGAGCCGCTCTGGACCCAGTACGAGCGGGTGATCAAGCCGAAGGGGGCCATTGTGCTCACGGCCGCGCAGCCGTTCACCTCCGCCCTGGTGATGAGCCGCCCGAAGCTCTACCGACACGCCTGGGTCTGGAACAAGAAAAAGGCTACAGGGCACCTGCGGGCCAAGCTCCAGCCTCTGCGCCTCACTGAGGACGTGCTGGTCTTCAGCAAGAGCGCTCCGCCCTACTTTCCCCAGATGGTCGAGGGCGAACCTTACCGCGCCCGGCCGGGCAAGGACCGGGGCGGGGTCTACAACACCCGCAACGAGAAGCGCGAGCACAACCCCGGCCTCCGCTATCCCAAGACCCTGCTGGAGTTCGCCTTTGTGCAGAAGCCCCAGCACCCCACCCAGAAGCCCACGGCGCTGTTCGAGTACCTGATCAAGACCTACACCCAGCCCGGCGACCTCGTTCTAGACAACGTGGCCGGTTCCGGCACCACCGGAGTCGCGGCGCTGCGAACCGGCAGGCGAGCCGTCCTGATGGAGCAAGACGAGAAGTACATCGAGGTCATCCGTCAGCGCCTCGCCAAGGAGACGGAGACATGAACCCCATCTTTTCCCAGGGCGAGCGGGTCACCACCACCGCCGGAGCCCTGATCGCCACCTTCAACCAGGACGTGGGCCGCCACGCGCTGATCTACCCCATGAACTACCTGGATTTCGTGCGGCCCTCCGAGCACCCCCTGTCGGGACAGCGGGTGGAGAGCATCCTTGGCCCCGACGGTCAGTCCTGGGTCCGCAGCAGCCCCGTTCACGGCATCGCCCAGCTCTTCGTGGAAGGCCAGTGGCGCCCGGAGGAATCACTATGACCAAGCCACCCAAGACCCTGTACACCGCCGAAGTCGACTGTGCGTTCGGGGACTTCCCCCTCTTCGAGACCCCCGAGGAGGCCATCGCTTCCGCCGAGGGGCACCGCGTCACGGGCGTGGTCGAACTGACGCACCTGAGCGTGGGCGACCGAATGCTGAACGACGTCCTGAGCTCCCAGCTTCTCGTCCGCAGCGCCAGCGACTTCGCGCTCAGTGATGACGACGGCCTGGAGCCCGACGGCCTCTCCGAGAAGCTGGAGGCGTTGCTGACCGAGACGGTGAACTTCTTCGGCGAGGAGGAGGACATCCCGTCGGCCGCGTTCGGTGAGCTGCAAGACGCTCTGGTGGCTGCGGCGGACGCCTGGGCCGAAAAGTACGGCCTCGTCTCGAAGCGGTATGTCAGCGTGTGCTCCCACGACTTCGGGTTCGAGGACGAGGACGATGAGTAAGCTCTTCCGCACCGGGGGCACCAACCCCCTGGAGCCCCCGCTACGAGGCGGAGGTCGAGCACGGGTATGACGGGATCGACGACGACGTCCTGAGCGTGTTGGTGGGCGACTTCACGGCCGCGCCCGCCAAGCCCAGCACGCCGATGCCCGCACCCCATGGGGTGACCTTCGAGCGCGGGAAGGTGGATTTCGAGCGCATCCGCCGCGAGCATCCCATCGAGGAAGTCGCCAGCCGGGTCCTCGACGGCTATAAGCAGAAGGGCCCCACCACCTCGGTGGCGGCCTGCCCGGTCCACGGCGACGGGGCCTCTCACCCCAACCTTCACATCCACCACGGGCCGCACCCCCGGTCGGGCACCTGGATCTGTTCCTCGTGCAAGGCCCACGGGGACGTGCTGGACCTCGTGAAGGCGGCGATGGGCTTCGCGGAGACCCGCCAGGCCCTGGACTTCCTCGACGGCGGACAGCGCCTGCCCCCTGAACGTCAGCAGGAACTGCAGCGCCGCGCCGAGGAGAATGCCCGCCGCGCCGCCAACGTCCCCCGCCTCAACCTCGACCTCACCGACTTTGCCAAGGAGGCCTACGCCCGCCTCCGCAAGACGCCGCAGCACCCGGCCTCGCAAGCACCCCAGGCCCGCCACTACCTCGCCGAGCGCGGCCTGGAAGCGGCCATCGCCCGCTACGGCCTGGGCTACGTGGGGCGCGGCTTTCCGGCCGAGCTGCTGCCGCAGGGCTGGGACTACGAGAAGGAGGAGCTCTATCCGGCCTTCGGCTTTTTCGACCGGGTCATCATCCCCTACCGTCAACCGGACGGCACGGTGCCGGTGGTGAACGCCCGGACCCTGGTGGGCAAGAAGCCGAAGTACCTCAAGCCGTCGGCGGGTGGAGCGGCTCCGGGCAGCAACGCGCGGCCCTACCGCCTGGAAACCGTCACCCGGCAGGACGGCGTCATCTGCATCACGGAGGGCGAGTTCGACTGCATGAGCCTGGGGGTCGCGGCCCATGACCTGGTGCTGGAGATGGCAATTCCGGGGGTGAACTGCTTTAACGAGAAGAACGCCGAGCAGCTCGCGGGCCGGGACGTCCTGCTGATCACCGACAACGACGCGGCGGGGCGCCGGGCCCAGGGCCCGATCCGGGCGCTGCTGGAGGCCTACGCGGCCCGGGTAACAGTCTGTCCGATGCCCGAACCTCACAAGGATCTGAATGACCTGTTGATCGAGCAGGGTCCAGCAGCGGTCAAACGCTGGATCGAACCCGTTGTCCGCCGTGCTGGTCGACGGAAATTGTTCTGACGGCCTGCCAGCGGAGGGCGCTTCAGCCACGTCGGCTGATTTTCTGCCCCCAACATCTGTCGCGCGGAGGCACTTCTTGTACCCCACTGGGGTGGGGACTCTCGGCGGCACCCTCCAAGCCCATGGGTACCGTCAAGTAGGTGCCAGTGCTCAGCGCAGGATAAGGGGGCCAGCGTCAGGAAGTAGTGGACTCTGTGAACACCTGCTGAAAGGCCCGCAGGTTCGTCTCCTCCCACGGCATCGCGAACACCGCGAACACCACCTCATCGAAGGCGCCGCGGTGCTCGCCCGTCGTCAGCAGGGTGTGGAAGGTCCGGGCGACATGCACCGGGTCGTTGCGAAAGGCGCCGCACCCCCAGGCGCCCAACACCAGCCGCGTGCAGCGGGCGTGCCGAAACGCGGCGAGCAGCAGGGCGGCCCTCTGCTCCAAGGTGGTCTGGGCGAGGGGCAGCAGCTCCTGGCGAGCGTCTTCGTCCATTCCCCGCAGGTTCGGAGCGGCCGCCGTGAGAATGTCCAGGTGATAGGGCGTCTCGAGCCAGGTCCCTTCTTCCGCGCGGAACACCGGCACGTCCTGCGCGAACATCAGGTGGTTGGAGTACAGGCGGTCCCCGGCCCGGACATGCAGGTCGTAGTACTCGGGGTGCCGGGTCAGGGAGGCGTACAGCCCGCTCGCCCGGCACAGGCTCTCTTCCTGAGCGGCCGAACCGCTGAGAAACCCTCCACCGGGGGAGGTGGCCGAGGCGAAGTTCAGGGCGGCAACCGGTTCCGGGCGCTCACGGAGAAGACGGCGCGCGGCAGCAAGGGTGGTCTCGCGGGTCACGCTGATCCGGGTGCGCTGGGCACCGGGGCGGGTCAGCGCGTGGAGGGCCCGCCCCTGCTCCGGGGTATACAGCCGGGTGCCCGCCTCAAGGCGCTGGAGGTGCAGGGTGAGGTCCACATACCCGTGGGGGCCCTCGTACCCGCCCTGGGAAAGGGCGTGAACGGTGGACTGGGCATCACGGATGAGCTTGCTGCGGTCAAGGGGGGTCATGCGGACCTCGGGGAGGAGAGGGACACAGGGAGAGGGGCGTCCAGCACGGCGCAGACCTGCTCGACGCGCTGGGCGACACTGCCGCGCACCAGCGTGTGGGGAATCCCGCGCACGGCGAGGTCATGCAGGATCAGGCCCTGATGAATGGCGCGGACGTTCTCGCTGGCCCGCCAGTGACTCGAGTCGAAAGGCAGGCCATCGTCGCACACGACGACGTGCGCATAGCGCGTGCGGCACTCGGCGGCGAGCTTCAGGAGCTCGGGCTCAGCGGCGCGCGTCATCATGAACGCGAACATCGCCGTGGTCATGGCGTTCGTGTCGCTGAAGAGAAAGCGGTGCGGCCCGCCCCCGAGGACCGCCTGGTCCTCCCGGGCCCGGTGGCCGCGGGCGATGGCCGTGAAGTCCGGCGTGGTGAGCTGCCCCCCACGCTCGAGAAAGACCTCCGCGCCGTACTCGTGCACCCAGCCGGTGCCGTACCGCCGGGCCAGCGCTTCCGCCAGGGTCGTCTTCCCGGTGGACTCCGCTCCGAGGACCGCGACCTTCTGAACGAAGTGCGCGTACACCAGCGGATGCAGGAAGGCCCGGTGCGCGTGCACGTCCTCACGGACGCGGGTGCCGGAGACCGGCACGGCCGCGCGGTGCAGGTCCACGAGGTGATGACGGGCCCCCAGCCGGTCCGCCAGCGGCTCGCCGTACGTCTCCGAGCTGAAGATCCCGTCCACGGGTCGCGGCCAGGTCTGAACCACGCTCTGCACATACGCCTGGTGCACCGCGTCTGGCGCGTCGTTGGGCGGGCACCCGGGGGCACCCGCGATCACCCGCACCGTGGGATACAACGCACGGATCCACCCGGTCCGCTGCTCGGTGGGCATCTCGGGAAAGTCAGGAGCGCTGTAGCACCACACGGTCACTGAAGCGCAGCGGGAGAGGGCCGTTTCGATCAGGAGTTGATGCCCGCGGTGCAGCGGCGCAAACTTGCCGATGACCAGGCCGTGCTGAACGTCAGGCATGCACCGCCACCGAGGCGGGAAGCCCGTCCCGCCGCCAGCTGAGGTAGCCCCAGACGCTCATGCCGAACAGCACTCCTTGCAAGGCAGTCAGGGCGTACAACTCGAGATGCAGGTAGTACGGCACGCTGATCGCGTTGACGGTCATCCACACCAGCCACGACCAGATCCACCGCCGGGTAGTGGCCCAGTTGGCCAGCAGCGACAGGGCCGCGATGGTGAACTGCACGAAGCTCCAGCTGTCGGTAAAGCGCGTGACGCTGACGGTGTAGGCAAAGATCCCGAGTGTCATCACCCAGCCGAGGTTGTACCAGAAGCCCTCATGGAACCGGATGCCGCGTTCCTCGCGCCGGGCCTCCAGGGCCCACAGCAGCATGCCGTGCAGTCCGAAAATCAGGTAACTGACCTGCAACCCGGCCAGGATGTACTGCCCGGTGCCCAGGTACAGCAGGCCGTAGGGCAGCAAGCTGGCATTGCCGAAGTGCCAGTACGCGGGGTGCTTGCGGACAAGAAACACAAGAGAGACGGCGATGAGCAGCGCACCGCTCCAGTCGAGCAGCGCTTGAGAGACGGTCAGGCCAAAGATGTTGAGCAAGTAGTCCTCCAGGGTCGGGCCATTGGTGGCATGTCTCTATCACGTCCTCCACGCCCCGGGGAAAGAGATTGAGCGTGGACTCGCTCACTGCCAGGCTTTTGGCTGAGCCAGTCCGGAGAGCACATGAAACCCGTCCAGAACCCGGTCGGGCCTTGTCCAGCTCAAGTGGGGGAACAGAGGCTGGCCGATATGAGGCTCCAAGACATTGATCTGGTCTGACCAGAGGCAACTTGCAACGCCATAATGTGAGTGGCACACCTCTGGCCGAAGTCTTGGTCTTTCTCCACAATGTGCCCTCTCCGTACCAGATCGATCTGGCCGAACCCATCACCTGCCTGGACTACCGGACCAGATATATGGCCTCTGGTGACATTCGGAGGAACCGTCCCTTGCAGGGTTGAAACTACCGCTGTTGGGTTTTGAAGGCGAGGTGTCCCCACCTGCCTCTGATCGGCGGATTCGACCTGAGGAATGGACCAAGCGCGTGCCGTTCCAGCGCGCTGACCGGTACACTGAGCCCATGAGCCTCCTCGACCGGATCACCGTCGACCCGCGGCAGTGCGGTGGGCGTCCCTGCATCCGCGGAATGCGGATCCGGGTGAGCGACCTCCTGGACGTGCTAGGCCAGGGCGTTCCTGAGGGGGAGATCCTGGAGGACTATCCTGATCTCGAACGCGAGGACATCCATGCGGCCCTGCTGTATGCCGCGCGCTACCTGAATCATCCGCGCCTGAGATGCCGGAAGGTCCATACTGGCTGGATGCGCAGCTCGCGCCCTGACTGACCCAGACGTTCGGTGTACCGGCCTACAGCGCGAGCTACCTGGGCGACCGCGATGCCAGCGACGACGAGGTCTTCCAGGCCGCCCGAGAGGCTCGGGCCGTCGTCGTCTCCAAGGACAGCGACTTCCTCGACCGGGTAACGCGGCTGGGACCCCCACCGCAACTGAAGCCCACTGGCTGCTGAGGCAAAGCGAACCCGTGGTGGAGATCGGGGACCGGGAAGGTTGAGAGTAGAGAAGACCGTATGGAAGATATGAACGTGCTGGAGTGCCGCGCTTTCACTTCCTTGGAATAGGTCAGGGCGGTCCATCAATGGGCGGTAGCATGCGCCCACCCATGGCCTTCACGCCTCCAGTCCCTTCTGCCAAATTGTACGCGGCAATCAGGGCCGAGCTGATCCGGCAGTTCGTTCCTGGCCCCGGGTCCTTACATGGTCCGGATCACTGGCAACGTGTCGAGGACTGCGCGGTGCACCTCGCCCAGACCAGTGGTGGCGACGCGATGGTCGCCCACTGGTTCGGCATCTTCCATGATGCCGGTCGGCACAGTGAGGGCGCGGACTCTCGCCACGGTCACCGCGGCGCCCTGCTGGTGGAACGGTACCGGGACCGTCTGGGGCTGACCGACACTCAGCTCGACCTGCTCCTGTGGGCCTGTGAGCAGCACGCCGATGGTCACACCACCGACGACCCCACGGTGGGGGCCTGCTGGGATGCAGATCGGCTCGATCTGCCACGGGTCGGGATCTTTCCCGATCCGAAATACCTGAGCACAGCGGCGGGAAAGGCACTTGCGGTCCGTTTCTCCCACTCACCCTCTGGAGGCCACCCGGATGACTTCGACTGAACAGGACCTCAAAGCCCAACACCTGGTGGTGTTTATCCGGAGCCTGGAAGACTTCCCGGAGATCAAGGCGACCTATGACACGTATGGGCACATAGGGGCCACCCTGGCTGATGTGGCCCTGCAGGCCGGTGTGAACTTCGGGCGCACCGTAAAACCCCGCGTGGACGCGATCCTGGCGCAGTATCCAGAGGCCCGGTCCACCACGGCCTTCCATGCGGTCGTCCGGGAGAAGGGGGCCGCTCAGGTCCTCAACTGGAAGGACAGCCTTAAGCCTCAGCGCCTGCTCGACCTCTTGGAGCTTCTCAGCGCCGAAGGCATCGAGACGGAGAAAGACCTCCTGAACTGGCTCGATCAGGAGGGCAACTCGGCCCGCCTGCAACGCATCAAGGGCATCAAGACCAAGTCCCATGCCTATCTCCGCATCCTGTGTGGCGCCCCGGAGGCCGTCGCCGTCGACGTGAATCTCAGGACGTTCTTCAAGCTGGCAGAGGTATCTGTGTTTGGGGACGAGGAACTGGCTGCGACTGTCAAGCGGGCCGCACACCTCATGGGCGTCACGCCGGCGGGTCTGGATCACGCAATCTGGTCATGGGTGGCCTCCACACGGGCGACCCGCATGCACGAGACACCTGTTTTTCCCTGAAAGCGGCCTCCACTGATCGGTATGCGGGTGCCCTACGTTCGGTGATTCGGCGTCGCCACGAACACGTCGGAGTCCAGTCGCTCAAATTCGCTCACACCTGCTGAAGGTTCCGTCTATGGTGGTCTCCATCCTCACCACCCGGAGACCATCCATGCGCCGAACCCTGCTGCTGACCACCCTGTTGATCCCCCTCACGGCTTGCGGAGAAGTTGGCAACCTCACCGACAAGCTCAATCCGCAGCGCCGACTGCCGACCATCGCCCCGGTCGCCACGCAGCACCTGCAGCCGGGCGGCGAGGTGAGTGTGGCCCTCAGCGTCACTCCGCCTCCAAACGGCACCCCGATCACGGGCATGGATCTGGTCAATCCCGCGCCCGACCTGATCACGGCGACCCTGACGGGCACCACGCTTGCCTTGAAGGTTCACCCGTCCGCTCTTCCCCAGGGGCTGATTCCCATCACCGTGCAGGTTCATGTCGGCGAGGAAGCAGCGAGGTTGCGAATCCCCATCGAGATCGGTGACCTGATCACCCGCGAGTACGGCCGCTTCAACGCCATCCGTGAGCAGGCCAACCTGCCCGCCGTAACCTTCGACAACGAGGCCAGCATGAACTGCTGGATGAACGGCCGCTACAGCGTCGTGAATGGACGCCTCGAGCACAACCAGGACTCCAGCCTGCCCTACGCTTCGCCGGAAGGCCAGGCCTGTGCCACCCGCAGCAACCTGTCGATGTCTTCTGCCGCGCCGGGTGCCATCGCGAGCGTCACGCCCACCACGACCAGACTGTTCACTGCTCCGTTCCATGCCCTGGGCATGCTGCAGCCCACCCAGACGTCGGTCGGCATCGGCACCTACAGCCAGCTTGACAGTTCGGGGCGTTACGCCCGCATGGGAAGCGGCATTACCTCCCTGCGGGAAGGCAGCACGGCTGGCGCGGCACCGATGACCTTTCCTGGCAACGGCGCGACGACGGACCTAGGGCGCTACAACGGGGGCGAGTGGCCGGACCCGCTGACGGCCTGCCCCGAGTTCCAACCTGGGAGCACCGGCCTCCCCCTGATCGTTTCCACCTTCAGTGCCGTGGAGACGACGGCGACGGAGGCTTCCCTGACGGTGGACGGTCAGGCCGTACCTGTTTGCGCGTATGGCAGCACCCAGTACGTCAACACCAAGGATGCGCCGGGCAACTACGTGGGTGGGTACCGGAGTGCCCAGGACATCGGACGCAGTCTGCTCAAGAGCAGCGGGGCCGTGTTCGTTATTCCCAAGCAGCCTCTTGAACCTGGCCGCACCTACCGTGCCAGCGTGAAGGTGAACGGTCAAGCCATGGCCTGGAATTTTAAGACGGCCTCCACACTCACCGCGCAGTCGCTGGGCGTAGTAGGAGAGGTGCAGCTCCGCTAGATCGGAACAGCTCCCAGAGACTGGGTTGCAAGGCGTGACAGCAATGAACATCTGGGCACCGGAGACTCCGGACAGCGGGTCCACCGGGCATCTCCTTGTCTTACTCGCGGATTCTTGGACGCGAGCTTGGCGTTCGAAGTCATTCAGCGCAGGACTTCGACCGGGATACCGAGATCCAGGGTGCCCCAGCTTCGGTCCGTGGTAGCCGCCGCAACGCCGAGCCGATCTGCGAGTGCCAGACAGTACCGGTCCCCGAGACTCAGGCCTGCCGCACGGGTGAGGGGGCGCAGGCGTGCCACGGCCAGAGCATCAGCAGAGGTGCCTGCATCGATGCGAATGACCTGCGAGAGGCCTGCCTGTTCAAGTTGGTGCTCAGCAGCCTTGGGGGCCAGCCCGCGTTCGGCCAACTTGGAGAGCACCTCAGCATAGTTGACGGTGTGCATCACGGAACCCGGCAAACGTTTCTCGACCTGATCTGCCCCAGGCTCACCGAAGAAATAGGTGAGCAGCGCACTGGCGTCCAGCACAATCACTGATCGGCCTCAGCGCGACGCTCAGCCAGAAAGTCGTCGGTCTCGCTGTCGTGTTGCTTCAGATGAGCGAACAGCCCAGTACCTCGCCGAGCGAGCGTTGTCGCGGACACGACTTCTGCCACACCATCTGGCCGGACACGGAAGATCAGGTCATCCTGGTCCTGCAGGTGCAAAGCAGCCCGTAGGCTCTTGGGTAAATTGAGCCGTCCATGCTCTCTAACACTTACGGTAAAACTGGTCATATTTACAGATTACTTGACTCGCATGAGTGCCGATCTCCCCTACAGATCAGAACCACCCAGTTTTTGCACCCTTACACATTGGTATAGACAACCCCCTGAGAAGATCACTTCCCTGGCAAGACCACCTACGATGAGGCTTCCTTACTGATAAGCTATTTGGTAAGGAGGCCACCATGCGGGTCATTGCCAAAGTCACCAGCAAAGGACAGGTCACGGTTCCGCGCGAGGTCCGGAAGCTGCTGGGACTGAAACAAGGCGACGGTCTGGTCTTCGAGATCAAGGACAACACCGTCACCCTCGTGCCGCCAGCAGAGGACAACCCCTTTGACGCTTTTATCGGTACGCTGCCGCCCCTGCCCAAAGAAGCCAGGACCTTCTGGCGCGAGATGCGTGATGGAGATGCCCAGGAGTGACCGCCTGCATCGACACCAACGTGCTGAGTGCACTGCTCGCAGCTGAACCGACTGCATCCGCCATCGCCAGGACCCTGAACACCCTGCGGCGGGCCGGACCCCTCATCATCCACGGCAGTGTGTATGCCGAGCTGCTGGCCGCACCTGGCAACACACAGGACCATCTGGGCTTCCTGCTTCAGCGCGGGCAGATCCAGGCGGATTGGGCCACCTCCGAATCGGTCTGGCAGATGAGCGGCCAAGCGTATGCTGCGTACGCCCGCCGACGGGCTAAATCAGGAGGCGGGCAGCCCAGGCGCATCCTCGCTGACTTCCTCATCGGGGCCCACGCCCTAACGCTGGGAGCCACCCTCGTGACCCTAGACGACACCCATTACCGCAACGCCTATCCCACGCTGACACTGGTCCTTCCTGAGGAGTAGCCCATACAGTGGGTGACCCTTCCGACCATGCTCGGGTGCAGGTCGGGTTTTAGCAGGGCTCCACAAGATTAACCGTGTACTTTTGGTGTCCAGCTCACGCCAACGGTCTCGGAGGCACTCTCACATGCCGATGCCAGCTTCACCCTGAAGGTGTACACCCACCTGTATAACGACCAACGGGGGGCGGGGGCCCTGTCCCTAGCAGACCTCCTGGAGACGGAAGGCCAGTGATATGGCTCCATCCCACGACCCACCTCGGCAGCCGACCTGAAAACAGGAGACGGAAGCCCTGAAGCAACTCCATCAGGCTCTGGGCACCTTCCTCGCAACAGCACCGGAATGGGTGCGGACAGTCTTACGTATCGAGTATGTCCCTCAACTGCAGATCCCGATCGCCCGCAAAAGTCATGAATGAATGTCGCCCTGAACTAAGTCTGTACAGCGCTGAAAGATTGATTTCGTCTCGGACTCTACGAACCATAGATGACGCAAGGCCGTCTATGGTTCCCTGGTACCTGTCTAGGAAACTCAGCTACAGTGGAGCCATGACGAGTTTCGAGATCATGGTGGCCCGGCTTGATCTGGTGGGCACCGCTCAACGTGTCGCCACCATGGACCTCAACGACCGCAAACGGCTGGTGCTGCGGACCGTTCAGGAGCATGATCTCGAAGGTCTCTGGGAGCTGGTGCGCTCCTATCTGGTGCTTCACGGCCGCCGCGGGACCAAGATCAGTCCGGCCACCCTTCGCAAGTACAAAGCGTGTCTGCGTGCTTACTGGACCTGGGCCGACGAGCACGGCGTCTCACTGACCCGGCCCCACCCCGACTCGGGCCACGCCTTCCTCCGCCACCTTGAGGCTCAGGGGATGGTCAAAGCGTCGGTCGGAGGCTATCTCGCGGCCTGCCGTGCCCTCTACGAAACCCTGCACTGGTCGGGCATTCGTGAGGATGACCCCTTCAAGCTCACCCGGCCCACCCAGGATCCACGGTCTCCCCTGCTGAAGGGCAAGCCTTACACCCTGGAGGAGATTGAGCGGCTGCTGGCGGTCGCGGACGCTGAGGGCGCAGTGGTCATCACCCTGGGTGCGGACTGTGGCCTACGGAATGCGGAGATCGCGAGCCTGCGCCGGAAAGACGTCCATCTGCATCTCGACCCGCCTACAGTGTTAGTGCAGGGGAAAGGGGCCAAAACGCGGGAGGTCGTCCTCTCGCGCCGAGCAGAGGCCGCCCTGCGGGGTTGGCTCGACCAGACAGCGCATCTCCCCCACCCGCTTGTCCTGATCGCCAACTCAACGGATCGGGTTCAAGACATCGTGCGCCGGATGTGCGCCCGCGCTGGCGTTCCCTGGGAGAAACGCAAGGTGCATGGCCTGCGCCGCACCGCTGGAACGCGTGCCTACACCGAAAGCCGCGACCTGCTGGACACCCGGGATTTCCTGGGCCACAGCCAGGCCGCGACGACCGAGGTCTACATCCACTACGCCCGGGCACAGGACAAAGCCGTCAACCGCGACTGGTAAGAGCCAGCTCTGGGCCGGTCCAGGAGCTGGCCTCTTACAACCAGGCGAGTTGTTCACCTGCAGCAATCTCTGCTTCCGGCACCGGCGTCGGTTCCCAGGCCACGCCAGTCAACACGTACCCCGCAGGATGTAGCTCGTCACTCGAGCCCCGGGCCAGGAGGTCGTGTAACTGGTGCTCGAAGCCCGGCCAGGCCCCAGCGTCCAAGGTGGGTTCCCCCGGCTCGTCGGACGCCGATTGGAGCAACCATGCGCTGAATTCCGGCGGGTTGACCTGCACCGCTTCTCCCTGGCGCCGCAGCACGGCGTAGCTCTCGCTCAGCGGACGGCCCCGGTCGTCCTGCCAGCGCAACATGGCGCAGGCCGTGCCGTCTCCGGGCAACGAGGTCTGGGCGACTTGCCCACCGAAGGCGTACTCCCTGGCCATCTCGAACAGCACCTTTAACAGCCGAGAGCTGCCGTCAAGCAACAGGGCCTTCGCGGTGCGCGCCAGGGTGCGCTCGAAGGCGACGCGCTGGTTTTGCTTGAGGTCGAGCCGGCTTTGCAGCTCCTCCGGCAGCTTGATTTCCCAGACCCGGTCCCCGTAGAGGCGGTGGCTGATGGCGACGCCCAGCTGGGCGAACATGCCCTCCACAAAAGCGATCAGGTGCTCCTCACCCATCGGCAGCTCGCCCCGCAAGGCCTCTGGGTCAAACCCACTGGAGAAGCGCAGGAGGTCGTTCTGTTGCTGGGCAGCCTGGCGCGCCCGTTCCAGCGCCTCCTGAATGCGTTCCTGGGTGCGCTGGGGCGTGTGGGCGGCGGCCTCGGCCAGAATCCTTTCCACATCCAGGAAACTGGCCAATTCACCAACGATGTCCTCCCGCAGGCCTTCCCGGTACTCGTCGGCCACCCCGGCCATATCGGCAGCCACGGCTTCCAGACGGCCATACATCTGCAGCAGGATGTCGTCGTCGAGGCTGCCCTGCACGTTCAGGTTGAACACCACCACCGGCTTCTGCTGCCCGTAGCGGTACAGGCGCCCCACCCGCTGCACCAGGCGCATCGGGTTCCACGGCAGGTCGTAGTTGACCAGGATGTGACAGCGGCGCTGCAGGTTGAATCCCTCGCCGCCCGCCTCGGTGGACACCAGAAACTGCCCGGCCTCCTCGAAGTGGTCGATGGAGGCCATCCGCTCTTCCAAGGTCTGTCCCCCATGGATCACGTCCACCCGGCCCGGTGCGAGGCTTTGGAGGGCCGCGACGAGGTAATCCTGGGTCGAGCGGTACTCGGTGAAGATCAGCACGCGCTCTCCTGGGTTGGTTCGCAGGATGCTCCTCAAGAGGGCGCTGGTGAAGGCCTGCAGCTTGGTATCGTGGGCGCGCAGGCTGCGGGCCAGCGTGATGAGCCCCTCGAGCATTTCCGTCTCGCCGGAGAAGAACTCCATGCGGCCCCCGGTAATCTCCTCCTCGCGTTCCACGAAGGGGCTATCCTCCTCAACCTCCACTTCCGGTATCCCGGCTTCCTCGCGCAGCTGGGTCTGAAGGCGCACCAGCCGCCGTTCCAGGGCACCCTGGATGGCCGCCACGCTGGACGCCGCGAGCTTGCGGTAGATCGTCATCACGAAGCCGGTGGCGATGTTCCGCTGCCCGCCCCGACGGCTGGCCTCATAGCCGTGGCGCAGATATCGGCGCAGCGCGCGGTCGAAGGCGTCCTCTTGGTCGTTCTGAGGTGCAGCCACCGCGTGGGTGACCTTCCCCTTGAAGATAAAGTTGCCGTGCGCGTCGGTCACGTCCGCCTTGCGGTTGCGGATCACCATGCCGGAGAGCAGCTGTGGCTCCATCCGCAGCCTCTGGATGCGCTCACGCCACACCGGGCCAGGCCGCAGCAGTTCCAAGAGGGCCTCGAACTTGTCGGGGTCGCCTTGATGCGGCGTGCCGCTGAGCAGCAAGACGTTCTCGGTCAGGCCCCGCAATATGGACGCGAGGTGGTATCGCTCGGAGGTCTGGTAGGTCAGCCCGTAGAGACTGCGTGACAGACGGTGCGCCTCATCGAACACCACCATGTCCCAGCGTCCCGACTCTCGGAGCAGGTCGAGGTGTCGTTCGTGCTTGAAGCGGTCCATCGAACCGATCACCACGTCATAGAGCGGCCACTGGGCCGGGTCGCTGATCTCGAAGTCCCGGCCGTAGATCACGGCCTGACCCATTCCGAAGCGGGTGCGCAGCTCGTTCTGCCACTGCCGGGTCAGGCCCGCAGGCACCACCAGCAGGAAGCGGCGCAGGCCCTGCTGCCGGAGGGCCGAGAGCAGCAGGCCCACCTCGATGGTCTTGCCCAACCCGACGTCGTCGGCGATCAACCAGTTGAGGTTCCCACTCTGGAGGATGCGGCGCACCAGGTGCAGCTGATGCGGGAGTGGGTCGATGTCCACCTGCGCGAGGGCCCCCGTCGTGCGGTGCCAGTGTTGCAGGGCCAGCGCGAGTTGACGAAGGCGGAAGCGCTCGGCGAATCCGCCCGGTGGCCGGACGCCCGCTTCGACCATCGACCGGGCGCTCCAGATCGGCACGAGGTTTTCCCAGGGCAGCCAGTGACGTTCCGCCCCTTCCCAGAACTCAACAAGGGCCTGCTCCCGACCCCCCAGGGTGCGCAGCTCCAGGACGTGCCCCTCACCCAGCGACGGGCGCAGGCTGCGTGGCTGTTCCTGCACCGCCTGGCCAACCGGGAGACCACACCGCACGTCCTGCCGGGCCACCCGCGCCGAGCGGCCATCTCCCCAGGTGACGGTCAAGCGTCCACCTTCGTGGCCGGTGACGGTGCCCACTTCTCCGCTCCGTGCATGCAAGACGTACGCCCCGACTACCGGAAGGAGCATCGCGCCTCCTGGGCACACAGCCAGTACTCGAGGTCCACGTCCGGGTCGGCCCGGTCGAGGATGGCCCCCAGGCGCTGGGCGAAGGCGGGCAGCGACCGTTTGGAGCAGGCCACCTCGGCGTACTCGTAGAGCCGCTCGATCAGGATGATCATCTCGTCGAGGCAGGGCACACCGGCCGAGCGCCGGATCAGGGCCAGTCCCAGGCCCCAGGGCAGGCTGTCGTAGCGGCTGGTATAGGGCGACCGGAAGTGGATCTGCTCATGCCAGTAGGCCCGCAGCTGCAGCATCAACTCGAACTCCTCGGGCGTCATGCCGCACTCGATCTCGCGCTCGATGCTCTCCCGCAGTTTGCCCCAGTTCTCGCGGTCGAGGGCGTCGGCCAGCGCCAGGAAGCCCCGCTTCCAGTGGTACTGCTCACTGATGCGCACGGCCTCGCGCTCGGCCCGTTGGCGCCGGGTCAGGCGGCCAGGCGGCAGGAGCGGTTCAGGTCTGGCCGGGTCCGGTGAGCGTGCCTGGCCGGGCAGGACCGGGCCGGGCATCCGGATCCGCTGCGGCGTAGGCGGCAGTGGTGGCACCGACACTGGAGGTCGCACCACGTCTGGGAGTGGACTGGCGAGCAGCGGCTTGGACAGCGAACCAGATCGCCCTTGGAGAGGCGGTACAGGCAGCTCGGTCCCAGGCCTGGGAGCCGTCACAGGCGCAGGGACGGGCGGGAATGCTGAAGCTCCGGCCAGGGACGGCCCCACGTTGTGTGCAGTGACTATGGGTCTGGGCGTCACCGCCACACCAGGCAGAGGAGGCCCGCCCAGCGGCAGGTTCACCGCTGGTGTGGGCCTGCCCTGAACGGGTGGAGGCACCGGAGGGATGGACTGGGCCAGCGGCGAACTGCTTCGGCATTCTGCGGCGAGTCCAACACCGAGGCTGGGCTGAGCCGACGCGGACCCAGGTGAGCTGGACGTGGGCGGCGACGGAGGTGTGGGCGTGGGCCGGGCCTCTCTGGTCTGGCTCAGCCTGGGTGCGCTGGGAGAGCGGCAGGATGCGGCCTGCCCTGGAAGTGGCGGCCTCGGCACTGGCGCAGGTGCCGGGTGCTCTGCGTTAGGTATGGGACGCGCAGGCTCGCTCTTCCTGCCCGGCACAGGTGGTGAGGGGACAGGCGAGGCTGTTGGAGACCACTTGGAAGGCGCAGCACCGCCGGGTAGGGAAGCCGGTGCAGGCTGAACTGGCCCCGGTCCCGCACCGGCCTCCATCCTTTCCAACGCCAGCCGCAGAGCCGCAGCATTCTGCTCAGGCAAGGGCCACCTGGCCCACAGTGGAGCCATCTCCGCTTCGAGTTGCCCCATCCGTTCCTGGGCCTGCTTCCACTGGGTCCAGAGCGCCTGCGCCTTCGCGCGACCCTCCCAAAGACGCTGCCAGTCCCGCGGGTGCGCCGGGACGCCCAGGGTTCGCCGCAACTCGGACCAGGCCGTCTCCCAGCGCAGGGCACGGCGGTCATGGTCCTCCTGCTCCTGCCCCCTCCGGCTCCCCGGGGTAGGGCCGCCCACCTCCTCCCACTCCGCGAGGGCCTGCACCAGGGCATGTGGCAGAGACCGACTCACCAGGACCGCCAGACGGGTGGCGTTGAGGCCTGGCCCCGCCCACTCCTCCAGCGCCTCCTGGCACATGGCGGCCTGCCCCGCCGCCGCCCCGTGCCGGATCAGGAGGAGGCGTGCTGACTCCACCTGGTGGCGTTCCAACACCGGGAACGAGGGGGAGGATGCTGGTCGTGCTCCGTCGGCGTGAGGCCGTGGGCGCGAGGTGGCCGGAGACGCGGTCTCCCCTGTCCTGGCCCGCCTGGCTTCCTCCTGCAGGTACAGCCGCTCTGCCCTGGCCTGCTCGGCCTGGCGCTGCTCGTACCTGGCGCGTTCCTCGGCGGCGAGAGCCGCCAACCGCAGGTTTAGGCTCTCCAGAAGGGCGGTTCGTTGTGCTCGCTCCCCGGCGCGGCGTGCAGCCTCCCTCTCGCGGGCCTCACGGGCCAGCAGCGCTTCCTCGATCTGTGGCAGCACCCGGCGCAGGGCGTCGACCCCTTGCAGATCGGAGGGCCACCCGGACCAGAGGCGCTCCAGGGACCGGGTGGCCTCCTGCAGGAGCTGGCGGGCCTCGGCCCCCGCCCGCCATAGCCGCCGCACTTCCTCGCGCTGCTGCCAGAGGTCTTCCCAGACGGGCCAGTCCGGGACCTTGTGCAGGCGCTGGGCGTTGGTCCAGGTCTCAGCGGCATGGGCCTCGGCCTCGGCCAGGCGTCCCTGAGTGTCACGCAGCCAGACATCCAGCTCTCGCAGCCTGGCCTCGAAAGCCTGGCGCCCAGTGTCTGCCCGCTGCATCCGTTCGGCGAGCGCGTGCTTCTCCTCAGCCAGCCGGGTGCCGAGCTCCGCTGGAGACGGTGCCGGTCTGATGCCTAGGCTGGTGGCCCTCAGGCTGTAGGCGGTCAGGCCTTCTTCCTCCGCATGCCGGGCCTGATCGATCTCCCGTTGGAGCGCGGCGGCCTGGCCGGACAGGGCACCCCATAGGCCCGCGAGACCACGTCCTCGCTGCTCCCCCTGCCGGGCAAGCAGCCGGGCGAGGTGTGCTCTCGTCGCCAGGATCTGGTCCGCCAGTGGGCGGAGGTACTCCAGGGCCTGGATCCGGGCTTCCGCGTCTGCCTGCTCCCGCTGCTGCTCGGTGGTCAGAGCGTGCAGACGGGCCGTGAGCATCTGCTGCTCGATCCGCCTGTCCCGGAGTTCCGGCCTCCGGTGACGGTTCAGGTCCTGCAGCTCATCCCGTGCGGCCATCCCCGTGGCCACCGCGGGAGGAAGCTCGGCGGCCAGCAGGATCCCCAGCCGCATGCTGGTGAAGCTCGGTCCGTCCCAGGCGCGCAGGGCCTGTCGGTGACGGCTCAGCGCGGCGTATGCCTCGTCGTACTGCTCCAGCACACGCCGCACCTCCGAGAGTTCCTCCACGTTCATCACCGGGACGGAGGTTGACCTGGGTTCCGGTTCCTCACCCGACATCAGGTAACGGGCCGCGCTCATCGGGCGCTCCCTTTTTTCCAGACCGGCCTCCGTATGGGCCGGACGCTGCTCATGTTCATGGCTCCTTTACCATGCCACGTTCGGACGTCATCTGTTGACGCAGATGCGCACCCTCCCAGATCCAGGGCCAGTGGATCTGCATGGGCTCCTGCATATCAATACGCCCTCAGCCCGCCGCGATACCGCGAGAGGCGGTGACAATCCCGAGCAGGTGCTTGATGGCCCGGCCATGCTGGGTGATCAGCACGGCGCTCAGGCGATCCTCTCGCCGGATGTGGTCGTTGAACGCCCCAACTCAGAACGTATCGTCCATCAGACTTGACCGTTGAAAGTGCTCCGAATGGGCCTTATGGCGGGCCTAATCACCTATGGTCTTGAAGGAGCCCCCGTCCCGTCGGAAAACAACTGGCAGCAGCGGTGGGCATGTCGAGATGCAAGGAGACCAGGGCGAAGACGCCGCAGTGCGAGGGGGACAACCTGCTGTTCTCCTCGCCACCATTCACTCTGGCGACTGCCATCGAAACGTGTACAGCAAAGCAAAAATCATCCGAATGGGTAACGTTCGTATATGTACGAACAGATCAGTCGCCCAGGGCTTCACGGACTGCGTCAGGCATCTTCGCCAACCAGCGGTCGACTGCTTTTCTGGCTGCTGGCTGAAGGTTGTTCAGAAAACGGGCACTCCCCAATACGCGAGCGACTCGAAGGGCGTCTGGCATATGCGTTTCTTCCTGTCCCCGACTCAGCCGCCTGATCTCCTTTTGGATTTCCAGACGGCTGGCACCAGCCTGAGCGAGCGCGATGAGAGCGGCGTGATGCTCCCCGGGAGCACCAACGATCATCACCCCGAGGGTAAATGGCAGTCCCATCCGAACGGCTTCCAACACCACGGGCGGCCATTTCAGAATGCGCAGTTTGTTCTTCGTGAAGGACTGCCACGTTTCGCCCAGTGCCGTAAAGACTGCTTCCAGTGTCGTGTGATCCTGGCCTGGTTCCTCCCGGAGCAGCTGCATCAGGCGTGCGCGAGCAGCCTCACGTGGAAGGTTGAGGACAGACGCGACCAGATCAAGCTTGGCGTCGACCTCATCCACCGTGTTGAGATTCTCGCGCTGCAGGTTTTCCAACAGAGCTGCTACCCGGGCTTGCTGGTCGTCAAGATGACGGATGATAACCGGCACCTCCGCCAGCCCCACAAGCTGCGCCGCACGCCAGCGACGTTCACCGGCGACAATCTCGTAGCCACCCTGCACAGGGCGCACCAGCAGGGGCTGAAGAATCCCCTGGGCACGTATACTCGCCGCAAGACTTTCGAGGCCAGCATCGCCGAAGGCACGGCGAGGTTGAGCTGTGCCGGACTGGAGTCTGTCGACTGGCAACGTCTGCTCCATCACAGGCGCTTTAACCAGATCAGCGGTTTGTCCGAGAAGCTCGTCCAAGCCTTCGCGGCGGGGAGGGCGCTTACGGGTCATGCGGGCACCGCCAGACCGAGGACGCTCGCCACCTCACGTGTGACCCGCTGCACGTCCTGATGGACGGGTGAACCCGGCGCGTATACACCGACGGGTTGCCCGGCCATGCTCGAGTCCAGCCAGACAGCAGCGCGTTCCGGAATCGGTTCGGCTAAGGGAGAGAGATGTCGGCGCAGGTCTTCCAGAACCTCCCGATCATGCGAGCGCCGGACGTCATATAGCGTGGGAACATACAACGCCACCGTGAGGTCAGGGCGAAGGCGACGGTACAGACTGGTCGCCTTGTGCAGGCCGGGCAGCGCATCCAAGCCCTTGGTACGTACCGGAATGGGAACAATCAGGCAGTCTGCCGCCGCTGCGCCCAAGATGGCCAGCTGTCCAAGGCTGGGGGGACTGTCGATCAGGACGACGTCGTAATGCGTCCGGACCGCTTCCAGCGCCTGCCGGAGGAAGAGTTGAGAGCCGGGAACGCCGAGCATTCCCGTTTCAGCCAGGGCCAGATCCACCTGGGAGGGCACCACGTGCATGCCGTGCACCTCCACCGGCTCAGGGAGGGGAGCACCCTCGGTCGCCAGGGAGTACACCGTGCTGGAAAGCTGCACCCGCCGCACACCGAGCCAGCTGCTGAGGTTGGCCTGCGGGTCGAGGTCAATTAGAAGGACGCGGTGCCCGGCCTGACTCAGCTCGTAGCCGACGTCACGCGTCAGGCTGGTCTTCCCGGCGCCGCCCGCATGATTGAAGATCGTGGCGGTGATCACGCGTGCACGATACCGCCTGGAGAAACGCGAGAAAGCGAAGGGACAATTTGTCCCAGTGACACACCCGTTGTTTTCCCGCCAGCCTCGGTGACACACCCGTTGTTTTCCCTGCGGCTCTCGGTGACACACCCGTTGAATTGGTTGGGTTCACCCGGTGACACACTAGTAGTTTTGAGCCAGCGCCGAGTGACACACTCGTTGCATCTCCGGTGACACACTCGTTGCATGCAGGTGACACACCCGTTGCAAAAAAATCCCTCCCGGTGACACACTGGTTGCGTTTTCCGGGATATACGGTGACATACTGGTTGCGTCCTTGGTGACATACTCGTTGCATCGTCGGAGTTTTCCCCGTCCTGCACGCATTGTGCACCGATACCCTGATGATGACATCAATTCATTTCTTTTCTTCTTTTTTTCAATCAGTAGCGGTAAAATCATCATCAAGCCCTTGAAGATCCTGCCTCGCCACCACGATGACCTGAACCTCTCCCGCCTCAACCTGATCGTGGCACTCGACCAGGTGGAGATGCAGGAGTGGAACGTGACCTACGAGCTGGGCGGCCGTATTGTGCGGATCAGCTGCGAAGCGGGGGTGAAGTATGCCGTTCCACATGGGCTGGATAGTGACGTGAGCGCGGCTCTGATCAACCTGTACATCGACGAGGGTATGCCTGAGGACGGCCGCATTATGGTGGCTGCCACCGCCCTGTTGAGGTTATGTGGCTGGCATAAGTCCGGCAAATATCTCGGTCTGCTGCGTCAGTGTCTGGAGCGGCTTCATCAAGCGAACTACACCGTTTCCGGTGGCTGGCGCGACCATCCCAATCGCCGCTGGACGCACGCGAAGTTCCATTTCATCGAATCGCTCAACTTCACCACGCTCGATGCAACAGGCCACTTCGACGAGCGCTCCATGATCATCGTTCGGCTGGCCGACGACGTCGTCGCCAGCATTCGCAGCGGCTACGTGAAGCCGCTCGATTCGGAATTCATGTCCTCGCTCTCCCGACCACGGACCCGGGTCCTGTACCGGGTCCTGGACGCCGCCCGGATCAACCCAGAGGACCCGGAGCGTCAGGTCGACACCCTGACCTTCCCTGTGCTGTCCTGGGGGGACCAGTGCAAGATTCCCAGCGATGGTCAGGCGTGGCGCGTGATCCGGGCGTTGAGTGCGCCCCATCAGGAGCTGATCAAGCGGGGATACCTGGCGGAGGTCGTGCTGACCGGACGGGGCAAAGACCAGACGGTACGCTACGAATTCGCCCGGGACTTCACCCAGGTCGACCCAGCATTGATGCGGAAATTTCGCGAGTACGGAGTGGCAGACGGCATGGTACGCAAGCTGGTTCGGGAACACGGTGAAGCGTTTCTTTCAGATACGGTGACGCGCTTCACGGCCCTGTTGACCTCAGGTGTTCTGGTGGTTCGCAAAACCAGGGCGGCCGCCCTCATGCACCTGATCCAGCACCCGGATGATTACCCGTATCCTGCTCCCGCTGCGTCAGAGGTCAAGGCGAAGCGTGAGGTCATGGAACCTATGCTCACCGAGCCAAGCCTTGAGGAAGACTTTGCCGGTCTGTCGCCCGAACGTGCGGCTGAACGCCTCATTCGCCGACTCGACCTTCATTACAAAAAGCTGTTGAAAGCCGCCGACTACGACCTGCTGCGTTTCCAGGTTCGGAATGGTCATGTCTCGCCAGCCGAGGTCTTGAAAGCCGGGATTGCGGCCGTGGCCGCGGGACAACGGGAGCAATTCATAGTGGAGTTGAGACAAGCCGCCAACCAGTGATGTCGTCAAAAGTGGTTGCCAGGCACCCCGGAAGTGGGTTGCGTTGAGGTGCTTCCCAAGCAGTCTCTCCCGTACGTTTCAGCTTCGGCCAGAATGCGGAGCCAGGGAGGGGAGAGGACCATGACAACGCCGCCTGTCATGGTGTTTGCTACGCTGGGGCTGTGATTGACGTTCAGGCCGACTGGTCCGGGGGCATCGAGGCGCTGGTGGAAGAAGCCAACCTCTGGCTTGCCCGCCTGCTGCCCGCAGACCGGGCCTCGCGGCCCAAGGATGAGGTCAACCCCCGACTGGTACGTCACTACACCACCCAGGGGCTGTTGCCGGCTCCACGGCGCGAAGGGCGGGACGCCCGGTATGGCCGGCTCCACCTCATGGCCCTGCTGGCCCTGCGCCGCCTGATGGCCGATGGACTGAGTGGCAGGGCGCTGATAGCGGCTCTGGGCGGGCAGGATGAGGCAGGTTTGGAACAGCTGGCGCTGGAAGGCGTTCTGGAGGGGACGAAGGGACCCGCAGATCGGGAAGACAACGAGGCGCTGGGGTACCTGCGCCAGCTCGCCGTCATGGAGGCTCCAAGACGCGCACGGGTGGTCAAGCCCCGACCCCCTACGCCGGTCCCCGCCGCCCTCCCGGAGTTCCTGCTGGAGCCCCGGAAGAAGGTGAGCCAGACGACCCGCGTAGTGGTGCGGCCTGATCTGGAACTGCAGATTGGCCGGGATTTCAAGTGGCCGACAACCGAGCCGGAGTGGCGCGCTCTGCTCCAGGAACTCGGTGCGACGCTGCGTGACGTGTGGGGGCAGCAGGAGTGAGCGTCATCCGTTGACACATTGGAGAGAGAAGATCAGGCAGACGGGGATGACGACTATCCATCTTGTTGACAACTAGGATTGTTGCTATATCATCTTCGTACGGACGAAGACCGTCTGCAGCGCTCTGAATCACCGCCGGACTGTGTGGCGGTGAACGCCTCACTCTTGCCTGGAGACCCGCCATGACTGACCTTCACCCTCAAGCGCCCCGCATCGAACTCCTGCCCCTTCAGGCCGCCCTTCCCGCGGGTCGGGACAGCGACCTCACGGTGCTCGCGCGCATTTCCCCGGCTGCCGTCCCCGCGCAGAGCGGCCCGCGCCCGCCCCTGAACCTCTCGCTGGTCATCGACCGCAGCGGCAGCATGGGTGGCCGACCACTCGAGATGGCCCGGCAGGCGGCACAGGTGGGCCTCCGCAAGCTGCAGGCGCATGACCGCGTCAGTGTGGTGATCTTTGACGACGAGGTCGAGATGCTGATTCCCTCGCAGTCGGCCGCCAACAGCGAAGAGCTCTGCCGCGTGGTGGAGGGCATCACTGCGGGGGGGTCCACGGCCCTGTACGCGGGCTGGCTCGACGGGGCCATGTCGGTGGCACAGCACCTGGATTCACAGGCGCTGAACCGCGTGCTGCTGCTGAGCGACGGCCACGCCAATGTGGGGAAGCGCCGCGTGGGGGAGATCGTCCCGGACGTCGCGGGCCTCACAAAGCGGGGGGTCAGCACCAGCACCATCGGGCTGGGCATCGGCTACGACGAGGATCTGCTGCGCGGCATGGCGGTGGCGGGCGACGGCAACTTCGAGCATATCGAGGACCCGGAGCAGCTTCCCCGTTACTTCGACGCGGAGTTCAGCGGGCTGGCCCGCACGACCGGGCACACGGTGAGTTTCGGCATCGAGCCAAATCCGGCGCTGGGGAGCCTGCGGCAGGAAGTGCTCAACGACCTTGGGCGCAACGACCTGGGCCGCTTCCAGCTTCCGAACCTGATCGCGGAGCGGCCTCTCGAGGTGATCTTCACCCTGCACGTTCCGGCCCAGCCGGAACAGGCGGACGTTGGCGTAACCCGGGTGCGCCTGGCGTGGACCGGACGTGACGGGGTTCGCCGCAAGGCGCGAGCACAGCTGAATCTGCCGGTGCTGTCCCCGGAGGCCTACGCGCAGGTGCCGGAGAACGTGGAGGTCGGGCTGGCACTGGAGTTGCAGCGCAATGCGCGGGCCAAGCGGGACGCGGTGAGGCGTCTGGATGCCGGCGACGTCCTGGGGGCGCAGGCCGTGCTGCGTGAACGTCAGCAGGTGTTCGGTGTGGTGGCGGCGCAGGCCCCGGCACGGCTGCGGATGCAGGAACTCACCGAGCTGGAGGATCTGGAGCGGAACGCCGCGCAGAATGCCAACCTCGCCCGCAAGCGGGCCTCGAGCCAGAACTACAACCGCAGCCGCAGCAAGTTCTGAGGTGGGTTGAGGAATGAGCGGGGCTGCCGCGTCATCGGTTGACGCGGCAGCCCCCGGTTCAGTCTGTCAGGCGGTGACGCCTGGCAAGGTCATCCTGAACATAGGAGGTCACCCATGCGCGAGCTGGTCATCAGTGTCCACGCGGCCCAACGCTACCAGGAACGCTTTGCGGGAAATCTGAGCTGGCCAGCCACCCAGCAGCGCCTGCGCCGGTTGCTGCGCCGGGCCCGGTTTCGTGGTGTGCGGCCCGGCCAGGCGAGGCTCTACGCCCTGGGCGACATGCGCTTCGTCGTGGAAGACGGTGTACTGGTGACGGTTTACCGCCTGCACTACCGTGACGTGCCTCCCGTGGAGGACCTGTGGTGCCTGGCGAGCTGAGGGCGGGGCCGCAAATGTGCGGGCGTGGTCAGAGGGTGAAGGCTAGGGTGGAGGCGTGACCTGTCTGCTGCATCACCCGGCAGCCCGTACCCCGCTGATGACTGTGGGAGGGGGTGTTGATCCCACGCTGTTGCCGGTGGTGCCGATCGTGTGCGTGGGGCCAGACCTGCGCAGGAGCTGCAGCTGCAGGTACGTAAGTGCCGCGTCTTGCGACCTTTCCTGCGGCCTTGCACCCGTTTGCCGGAAAGGGCCTACTGGTGTGGCTTCCACGTGGCCTAGGACACGGCCCAGCGGCCGGAGGCCTTGGACCATGTTCCATCCCCTTCCAACCGCCTGCGCCTTTCAAGGCGTGTATGGCGCGGCCTTTGAGGAGACGCCATGACGGAAACCAAAAGTGATTTCACCTCGCTCCCGGAAATCATTCCGACCCCCTACGCTTCGGCAGTGCTGGACTTCCTGGCGGAAGAGGGGTTCCGGCCCAACCTCGACGAGGATGGCGACGTCTATTTCAGATTTGAGGGGATGACGTACGTGGTGATCACTCGGACCGACGAGCCTACGGTCCTGACCTTGCTTCTGCCACCCTTCTGGCCGCTGGAGGATGCCGCCGAGCGGACGCGGGCGCTGGAAGCTGCAATGGTCGCCCACCGCCACGTCCGCATCGGCCGAGTCACTGTGCTGGACGACAACGTGGTCGCCAGCGTTAATGCGTACCTGCCGGACGAGAACAGCTTCCGCGCCGTGCTGCTGAGCAGTCTCGACGGCCTAAAGTACCTGGCGCTGAAGTTTCGGGAACATATGCACGCTCAGCTGGAGAACTGAGAGATGACGGCCACCACCAAGACAGAACGGATTCTCGACATTCTGCAGCTGCTGGGAGACGGCGAGTGCAGCGCACGTGACCTTGTGCGGCGTCTGGGGCTGCCAGAACATCAGCTTCGCAGCGTGCAGCGTGACTTGCGGACACTGCTGGACCGCAACGTCTTGGAGGTGGCCTCATCTGGCCGCTACCGCCGTCCGCTCGGGACCAGCAGTCTCAACCCGGTGGAAGCCCTGGCGGTGTACTCGGCAACCCGGATGATGTACCACCACGCGGCGGAGTACAACGAGCACTATCTCCGGGCGATGGACAAGCTGGCGCGTCAGCTTCCGGAACGGGCGCGGCGTGTGGCGACCCTCGCGAGTGAAGCCTACCGGGGCAAACCCAACGCGGGCGGCTCCCGGACGTTCGAACTGGTCGCACAGGCGTGGCTGGAGGGTCGGGTGCTGCGCTTTCAGTACCACTCGCTCCAGAAAGTCAGCACGGTTGAGCTGGTGATCTACTTCATCGAACTCAGTCCACAGAACCGTCAGGCTTACGCCATCGGGGTCAACCGCCTCAAGGAGGGCGACCGGCCCTTCGTCTTCCGGCTCTCGCGGATGCGGGAGGCCCGGCTGCTGGCCGATGAGGGCGAGATTCCCGAGGATTTTCATCCCCTGAAATTCCTGTCGAACGCCTGGGGCATCATGACGGGCGATCCGGTGCGTGTGGAGCTGTTCTTCTCCCCGAGCGTCCGCGACCGGGTGGGGGAGACCCACCTGGGCGACAGCGCGGAAGTGAAGGTGTTGGGAAGCGGCCACACGCGCGTTGTCCTGACCGTGGGAGGCTGGAAGGAGCTGATCCCCTGGGTTCTGGGCTGGGGGAGTGAGGTGGAGGTGCTGGAGCCGCCGGAGCTTCGGGAGGCGGTCGCTGGGGGTCATCAGGCAGCCGCAGCCCTGTACAGGGCTGGTGTTCCTCATGGGGCTGGCAATTGAACTTTACCGGACGCCAGAACGGGAAGGGGTTCTGAACGAGAACGCCCCCCGGCACACACGGTGTCATCTGAAGTGGACAGGGTCACGGCACATTCGTGTCGGTTGTCCTGCCGCGGCGGATGACGCCGTTCCACCACGCTCATTTCGCCGCGTGAAATGGGAAAGTGGTGCCTTTCAGAACCCCTGCAGGAGCATCACTGTTTGCCAGAGAGCACAAGGGTGCCCTGCTGCTGGGTCAGCACGCCTGATTGAAGGGCAAACTCTATCAGGCCATCAATGCGGACCCTGTGGTCTGCCATGACTTTTTTCAAGCCGAGCAGCTCCAGACAGCCGGATGGCAGCTCCTGGCGCGTGATACCGACTGCTGAACCCACGACACGGTGGATGGTCCACAGCAGTTCCAGATCACTGACGTAGTCTAGGCTCTGCTCGTTCGCTGGACGGTCGGCCCTGGAACGGGGAAGCACCTCCAGGAGGCCAGGCAAGCAGACGAAAGCGCCCTGACGCTCCACCTGTCCAGTTTGGACCGCGAAGCTCAGAACACTGTCAATGGTGTCCTGGACCCGGACGCCCTTGCGGGTGATATTTGCGGCCTTCATTAAGCGCCGGGCCAGCACCTCCTGATGAATCGGACCCTCCTGACGCACGATCTCTACCAGGGCCAGCTGCAGCTGCTGTCGGTCCAGCTTGTGGAACTCCTCGCCGGAGCTGTGCAGTGTGGCTGCAGCTTCCCGGTACGGTGCGCCCTGCAGGACCAGGCTCTCGCTGACCGTGTCCGGCCAGAGCGATTCTTCCGTCTGGCCTCCAAGGGACAGGGAGTTGGAGTCCGGCGCTGGCCATGCCCAGGGGTCCTCGTCGGTGGACGGCGCGTCCTCGGCGCGAGGGGGCTCGGCATCAGGCTCTGGGCGGGCCGCGTCCTGGATGGCCTGCCGCACTCGCGCCAGCAGATCTTCCCGGGCGCTCTCCGGATCGCGGAACCACTCCACACTCCACAGGCGCAGGATCTGCCACCCGAACACCCCCAGCACGTCCTCGCGCAGGCGGTCGCGGTCGCGGACGCTGCGGGCCTGCTGATAACGCGGGCCGTCGAGTTCTATCCCCAGAACGTACTCGCCGGGCTTCTCCGGATGAACCACGGCCAGCTCAATGCGCGAAGCGCTGCTGCCCACCTGCTCGTGCACCTCGTAGCCTGCCCCGCGCAGCACCCCGGCCACCTGCTGCGGAAGTCCTACCTCCGCCTGAACAGTAGAAGCTGCAGCCTGCTGCCCCTGTCCCCGGGAGCGCTCGAGAAACTGCTTGAAGGCGTGCAGTCCGCGGTGGCTGTCGGTGTCGTTCAGGCCCGTGATGTCTTCGGGAAGGAAGTTGGCGAACACCTCAATGCGCCGGCGGGCCCGGGTGATCAGCACATTGAGTCGACGCCAGCCGTCCGCCGTGCCCAGCGGACCAAAGGCGCGGTAGAACTTCACGCCCCCTGTGCGGCCGTCTGGGGCAAAGCCGTACCCGACGCTGATCATGATGACGTCCCGCTCGTCTCCCTGCACGTTTTCCAGGTTCTTGACCACGAAGCGTTCAGGGGCCGTCTCGCTGAAAAACCGTTGGGTTTTTTCTTCCAGAGTGGGCACAAGACCCTCGATCCGGTCTGCGATCAACTTCTGCTGAGCGGCGCTGAACGTCACCACGGCCAGGCTTTCCTGAGGACGTTCCCGGGCGTGGCGCACCACCGCCTCAACCACCGCCTCCGCCTCGCCACGGTTGATGCGCTTCCCGCCGCGATCAAAGGAGGCTTCCCGGGGATCGAGGTGGTGGTATCTCAGCCCCAGGTCGTCGGCCTGCCCGCGCGCGCTCGGGAAGGTCACCAGTTCACCCTCGTAGAACGCCTCGTTGGAGGTCTGAATCAATGACTCGTGCTGACTGCGGTAGTGCCAGGTCAGGCTGCGGCGGTACCCCGCGTACTGGGCCTCGAAGAGCGACAGCAGGGATTCGAGTCCAGCGGTATCGTCCTCGTCTTCCTCGTCTTGTCCACTGGCCTTGCCAAAGAAGTTGGTGGGCCCCAGCTGCTTGAGGTCTCCCACCACCACCGCCTGTCGGCCGCGGAGAAGCGAGCCCAGGGCGTCACTGGGCCTGACCTGTGACGCCTCATCGAAAATGACCACGTCGAAGGTCAGGCTCCCCAGCGGGATGAAGTTGGCCAGCGACAGCGGGCTCATCATAAAGACCGGCTTGATGGCCTGGATGGCTTTGCCAGCCACCTGCATCAGGTCACGGATGGGCAGCAGCCGCTTTTTCTTCGCGAATTCCCGCTGCAAGATCCCCACCTGCCCGACGCCACTGGCCTGCGGCACCCGTTGCAGGTAGGCCTGCTGCACCCGCAGGCGGTTGAGCGCGAACCGGTCCAGGTCGAGCTGACGGAACTGCCGGCGGCGGAGGTCCTGACGCTGCCGATCGAAGCCGGCCAGGACCGGCCTGTCCTGAAAAGCATGGTCAATCAGCTCTGCGTACCACAGCAGCTCCGCAGCGGCTGGAAGCTGCCGCCCGCCCTCCCCCTGGGGAAGGGCCGCACCCAGGTCCAGCAGCCTGTCCAATCCGGCCTGCTTGAGGCGTGGCGCGAGGTTGTTCCAGCTGACCACGGCACTGAGGGCCTGCCGGTCGGCTTGCAGAGCGCGGGTCTGCTCCAGCAGCCTGTCCAGTGCGTCTCCACCGAAGCTGGGGTACTGGATGAGCTGCCGCACCTCACCAAGCGCTTCACGCACGGCGCTGCTGTGCCGTTCGAGGCTTGCCAGGTGGTCCTGGAGTGGCGTGCGGAGCGTCGGCGTGTTGGCCATCCCCACCACGAGCGTGGTGACCCAGGTTGGGTGGGTCTGGGCCTGCCAGTGGGCGAGCCACTCCGCTTTCGCCGTGAGGTCCTCCCACGGCGTATCGAAACCGCGCAGATGGGGCCCCAGCAGGGTGTGCAGGTGCTCGTCTGGCTGAGCTGCTGCCTCACGGGCCAGCAGCTCGTCGAGCTGAGGGGCCGTGACCTCGGTGGGACCGCTCAGCGCCCGGCCCAGGGCCTGCCACGCCAGTGTGACCGTACGGGTGTCCGGCTGGGGGACCCGGCACAGCCAGTCCACCAGTTGCGTGACCAGCGCCCAGGGCACCTGCTCCAACTCGCCGAGTGGCAAGGGGGATTGCCGGGCCGCCGCCACCTGCGCCTGCCGCAGTTCCTGGTACTGCTCGGCGCTGGCAAGAAGACCCAGCACCTCATCCAGAGGCCGGGATGCACGTAACCAGCCCTGTGCCTGACGGCGCGCCTGACGGACCCGGCCGTTCAGGAAGGCCAGTGGCGAGCGCCCCGCCGTGTCCAGAACCTCCCGGGTGTGCGCGAGGTCTGCCGATTCCGCGTCGAGGGCCTCCGGGTGCAAGTCCCGCAGCAGCTCTGCTTTCAGGGCCAGCAACTGCTCGCTCAGCTGGGCGACGTGGCTCAGGGTCTCCAGAACCCTGCCGGGTGCAGCGGGCACGGGCGTGTGGGCCGCACGGGCCTGCATCAGCCTCTGGGTCAGCTCACGTTCGAGGGAGAGAAAGGCGTCCTGACGGCCACGCATCATTTTCAGAGTGGCGAGGGCGTCTTCCCACCGAGCGGCCTCCACGGCCAGACCCCCCAGGTCCGGGGCCCCCAGCAGGGTCTGCAACTGCGTGATCAGCAGATGGACGTCAGGCAACCCCGCAGCTTCCGGAATCTGCCAGCTCTGGCCCTGGGCCAGTTCTGTGCGGAGAGCGTGCCCGTGCGTTTCAAGCAGCTCCAGGGCCGTAGCCAGGCGTGCACGTTCCTGGGGCAATTCCGCTGCCTTCGGGCTGCCCCAGAGGGTGAGCTGCTGCGGCAGGCCCCGCTGCGCAATCCACTCGGCGAGTTCTTGGGTCAGCTGCCGGGCCAGTGCCCACTGCTGATCGGTCCAGGTCACAGTCCCGAAGGGTGGCCCGCCGCTCTGCAGCAACTGCTGGGCGTTGGAGAGTTGCGCTTGCAGCGCCAGCAGGCGTCCCATGGCCTCAAAGGGTGTGGTCCGTCCACTTCCAGCGGGAGTATTCAGGGCGTGGGGGACGTCCTGCAACTGCGAGACCAGCTCAGCCAACCGCGCGTCCTCTCCCTGGTCAGGGACCGTGATGCGCCGCGCTTGCTGCATGGCCTGCTGCAGGGCGTCTCGCAGCGCCGTCTTCTTGGCGTCCTTGCTGTGCAGGGCCAGCACGGCGTGTCCCAGCCCCACCTTGCGCAGGCGGTCTTCCACCACGCTCAGGGCCGCTTCCTTCTCCGCGACGAACAGCACTGTTTTGCCCTGCGCGACCAGGCCCGCGATCATGTTGGTGATGGTCTGACTTTTCCCGGTCCCAGGCGGGCCCTGCAGCACCAGGTGCTGGCCCTGCAGCACGTGGTAGATCGCTTCGGCCTGCGAGCTGTCCGCGTCGAGCACGTGCCAGGCCCCAGGGCCCGTGGTGGCCTCGTCGAGGCTGTCCAGCACGGTGAGCCGCTCGTCGGACACCTGTCCGGCCAGCAGCGGCGCAATCAGGGGATGCTCGTGCGGCGTGAGTCCCTCGGGCCAGCTGCCCGGCAACAGGTCCCGGTACATCAGGAACTTCGAGAAGGAGAAAAAGCCCAGAAAGGCCATCTCGGTGTCGACGGACCACGTCACGCTGCGGGAGGTGGTCGTCTCGGGGGCAAACCAGTCCTCCAGGTCCGCTCCCGCCGATACGGGCGTCATGCGGCTGCGCAGCGCTTCTTCCACCTGCGTGAAGTAGCTGCTGGGCAGCAGGTCCTCGCTGGCGGGCAGCTCAGGAAGGGTGAGTCCCTGCTCCCGCAGTTTCATCGCCAGTGTGAGGTTGCCCTGCAACTCATCCCCGGTGTAGACCAGCCGGAACCCGTCCGAGCGCGCCTGGCGTTCCAGGGTCACCGGAATCAGGAGGAGGGGGGCGAGTCGTGGTGAGTACGGATCATCACTGGTTTTGCGGTCCTCGAACCAGCGCAACTGGCCCAGCCCCAGATACAGGCAGTGCAGGCCCTGTTCTTCCAGAAACTCGCGGCTGGTGCGGGCCGTCTGGATCAGGCGCTTTTGCAGGTCCAGGGAGTTGAGCGGCACCTGCACCTTCAGGTCGCCCTTGCGCAGCCCTGGCTGCCCTGCCCGCATGAACCCGGCGGGGTCCTCGTCGTCTTCCGGCAGGATGTCACGGGCGCCCTCGAAGACGACGGCGCGGCCCTCGGTCACCAGCGTGCGGAACAGCTCATCCAGCGATGGCGTCTGCAGTTCCAGACGCTTGGGTTTGAGCTTCCCCTTGGCGTCGCGGGTCACGAAATGCAGCAGCGGGTTGCGGGTACTGAGGTCGAGCAGCAACTCTCGGTGCCGGGCCAGGGCGAGGTTCACGGTCTCCTGGCGGCTGAGCGTATCGGTCATGCGTGGGTCCTTTGCATCAGGGCAACGATGCGGTCGCGGGTGGTCTTGGTCAGGCGCGCGAAGCCCAGCAGACGCGCCACCGTCACCACTTGCGTGTCGGGAAACTGATACGAATACATGGACTGCACGAGCCGCACGGCTTCCTGCAGTTCCTCATCGCACACCAGATCTACAGAACGGTGGGGCAGTCCGGCGCGGTCGCGCACAGGTGGCCGCGTCATGCCAGGTGGCCACAGGAAATCGCCGCGCTGCACCACCTGTCCGTTCTGGACGGCCTTCTGCAGCACCTGCTCCAGGGCCGCAGCAATTCGCGAACCGACCTTGCCGACCCCGTGGGCGATCGCCACGCGGCGAAACACCTCGTGGCGGTGCACTGGGCCTTCGGCCTGCACCACTGCCTCCATCAGCGCGGCCAGGTCCGGTGCGGAGCGCCGGAGCAGATCTGTCTGAGGTTGAAGCGGCAGGACATGCTCCTGATAGGGCTCGGTGCCAGCGGTTCCCAGGGCCACGTCAGAAGGCGCGGCCGTGGTGCGGCTCGTCAGCAGCGCGGCCGCCGCGTGAAAGCCGTTGGTCAGCGGAGGAGGACCGCCGCCGGGCCCTGGCACTGGGGGTGTAATGGACTCCGGAGACGTCACCGGAGCCGGGGAGGGCGGGGCAGGGGAGACAGAGACAGGGCGGGTCGACACCGGGGGCACGGTGGGCTTCATGGGCGGTTGAAGGTCCGGCAGGGTTTGGTCCTGAACCGGCGCGAGATGCAGCAGGTCCACACGGTGCAGCCCGGCCACGGCCAGCATGCGGCCGTCCCGGCTGATGCTGGCGCGTAGCCCCCGACCCCCGGGCGCGGGGTGCGCGGCCAGTGGCTGGCCACTCTGGACGTCGTACAGCAGCAGTTCGTCTCCCAGTACACCCAGCATGCGGCCACCTGGATTGAAGAAGAGGGTCTGGACGTCCCAGGGTGCCGCGAACGCACCAGTTTCACGTCCGCTGACGACGTCCCACAGCAGGACGCGTGCACCGTGGGACGTCGCGGCGCGCTGGCCGTCCTGACTGAGCGCGGCAGCAGTCACCGGAGCACCCGGAAGGGTCAGGGTCCGCAGTACCTTGAGGGTCTGGACCCGCAGCAGCGTCACGGCCGCAGCGTCTTGCCACAGCAGCAGTTGCCCGTCTGCAGAGAAGTGCAGGGCCTGGAGGTCAGCTTCCCGGCCCACCAGTTGCGCGACCTGGACCGTCCGCACCTCGCCGTTTTTTCCCACGAGAAGCTCACCCTCACGCCCGGCCGCCGCGAGCGTGCCCTGGTGGGCGGCCAGCCTGACGGGGACAAAGGCGAGATTCAGCGCCTCGTCCATCGCCTGTCCATGGAAATCCCAGCGCCTGACCTTCCCTCCGTGTGTCCCGGTGTACAGCCCCGTCCCGTCTGCGGCAGCCGCAGACGTGCCGCTGAGGTCCAGCAGCCGTGTGCCGCGGCCGCTGCCAAAGGCCTGGAAGCGCCCGCTGGTGCTCAGGGTCCACAGCACGTGCACGGGGTCAGCAAAGCCCAGTTGCACAACGTCCGCTGCCGCCAGCTCCAAGCTCTGAAAGCCCTGGAACTTCGCGGACAGGGCGGGCAGTGGGGGACGCTGGGACCGGTTCGTGCTCGGCGCCCGCCAGACCTTGTCCGGCGTGGGCAGGTGAACGGGTTTCGGCAACGCGGCCAGGGCCTCGACCGCCAGGGCGAACTCCGGCAGCTCCCCGGGCCGGTCGTGCAGCGCCCGCACGACACCCGGGATGAGTCGGGCGAGTTCCTCAGCGGCGAGGCGCAGGTCACCGAACACCAGCAGCAGACCCTCCTGCAGCAGCGGGAGAAGGTCGAGGCTGCGCTTCAGGGACGCTTCCAGGTCATCCGGGGTAGCCAGGCCCGGAAGTCGTCCCTCCCGGCGTGCCCACAGGGCCAGCAGCGTCTGTGCCCACATCCGTCCAAAGGCGCTTTCGCTGACTGCGGGACTGGCGAGGCGCTGGCGCTGGAGTTCCTCAGCCAGTTCCAGCGCACCGTAATCCTCCCGGCCGCCCTGAAGCAGGGCCAAGAAGGCCTCTGCCGTCTGAGGCCGCTGGGCCGGCTGAATCTGCAGGCCCTGGTCGATGGCCCGGCGCAACCCAGGCGGGTACGTCGGGTCCATTACGGGCAGCGGCGCTTCGCCTTGCAGGCGCGCCACGGGGACAGGGGGCACCTTCGCCGTGATGGCAAACAGCAGGGTGGCGGCCAAGGCGTACAGGTCGGTATACGGCCCGAATGTTCCCGTTTGCGCGTACTGCTCCAAGGGAGCGAAGCCGTGTGTGAGCACCACCGACATCTCGATCTGCTGGTCCGGGGTATACGGCCGCGCCGCTCCAAAATCAATCAGCACCGGTGTGTCGTCCCGGGTCAGGAAAATGTTGTCGGGTTTGATGTCGCGGTGCAGCAGTCCGGCACGGTGTACCACGTCCAGGGCACCGGCAAGTTGCCGGGCCATGCGTAGCGCCGTTTCCGGGTTGAGTGGGCCCTCGTCCCTCAGGCGCTGCATCAGGGTGCGGCCCTCGATAAAATCCATCACGATGTACGCGGTGTCGCGGTCCTGAAACACGTCTTGCACCCGGACCACATGCTCTGATGAAAACCGGGCCAGGGCCCGGGCTTCCTCCACGAAGCTGCGCAGCATGGTGCTGAAGTACTCCGGCGACAGGTTGCCCGGAAGCTGAAGACCGGTGGCGGTGCGGACACTGCCCTGCGGAAACAGCTCCTTGATCACGACCGTGCGCTGAAGCAGCGCGTCCCGCGCCTGATAGGTGATGCCGAAGCCGCCCTGCCCCAGTGTTCGGAGAATCTGGTAACGGGAACCTTGGAGGGGACTGGTGGGGGACAGAGCAGACATGATTCCTTTCCAGAGGTGGTGATGGTGAGAGGGGACGGACTGTGGCGATCATGTCAGGTGTCGTCTGACACGCGGCTCACACCTGCAGGAGCAGGAGGCCCCGTGCCGGGCTTTGCCAGGGTGAGCCGCAGGTTAGGCCAAGGCCGCGTCAGGGGCTGACGCGAAAAGGCTGGCGTCGCACACCTGGCGGTACAGGCACAGGCGGCAAGCAGGGGCAGACGGCGTGGGCGTGAACACGCCAGCCCGGATCCCCTGGGCTGCGTGGCGAGCCTGGGCCAGGCCACGCTCCACCTCGGCAGGGTTGAGGGTGTAGAGCACCTCCTGGCGCAGGTAGGCGAGGCTGGCCCGCTCAGCTCCCGTCGCTTGGAGGTAAAGGGCGAGCTGCGGTGCGTGATCGTCGGGGGAGACGCTGCGGTCCGTCTTGTAGTCCACGAGCCAGTGCCCGTAGTGGGCGTCGATGACCCCCTCAAATTGCAGGTCCTCAAACGTCAGACTCAGCGGCACTTCCCGCTGGGGGGGCTGGGTCGGCAGCGCAGCAAAGGCCGGACTCGACAGCGCGCCGGCCAGGGTCGCCACCTCCTGACGCTCCGCGTCCCTGAGGTGCGGGAAGCCTGCTCGGATGGCCGCTGCGCTCCAGCCCAGTTCAATGGCCTGGTGCACGGCAGAGCCGATCACCGCGCCGCCCGCCCGCCCGGTCCCCAGCGGTCCCGGCTCCGTCCACAGGGCGCTGAAGGGAGGCCGGCCCGCGACGTAGCGGTACCCGAAGGCGCGGGGGCAGTGCAGGTACGCGCCCAGGGACGTGACCGGCAGGCTCTCCGGGAGGGCCATGCTCTCCTGCATCCGGGCCCCGTGGACGCGCCCGGTGCGCCGGAGCGTCCACGGCTCGGGTCGCGGGATCCGGTGGTGCTCATAGGCGAACCGGGTCACGTCCTCCTGCGGAAAGCCGCGGGTGAGCGCAGCAACGTCGGGGGCCTGGCTGGGCTTGGCGGCCATGGTGAGAATGAGGGCGTCTGCGGCGCGGGTCAGCGCCACGTACATCAGGCGCTCGGCTTCGGAAGCCCGCCGCTCTGCCTGGAGGTCTTGCAGCTTGAGGTGCAGTGCCGGTTGCTGAGCGCCGGGCAGCCCCGGCACGCGCAGCGCCAATCCGCGCTCTGCGTCCATCAACAGGGGAGCGCTGTCCGCCCGACCCTGCTGCAACAGGTCCGGGACAATCACCACGGGAAACTCCAGACCCTTGCTGCCGTGAATGGTCATGATTTGCACGGCGTCGTCCGAGCCCAGGGTGGCCTCCGGCACCGGCAGGTCCAGGCGCAGGGCGTCCTGCAGTGCCAGCGCGGCGCTTTGCACGTCGGCGCGGCCCGCTGCGGCCCAGGTGTGCAGCAGGCTGAGGAACGCGTCGATGTTCGCCAGCCGCCGCATGCCGTCCGGAAGGCTCGCCATGACTGTGGCATGCTGCGTGCCTTCCAGCGCCAGCGTGACGAGTGCGCTGGCGGTGAGGCTGCCTCGCCGCTCGCACAGCGTCTGCAAGAGTGGGGGCGCCCCCGCAGCGTCCAGGGCCTGCCAGAGGCTGAAGCCGCGGGGCCGCGGGGCCGCCACGTCCCGCAGCCTCTCATCGGACCAGCCGAACATCGGGCTGCGCAGCACGGCGGCCAGCGCGAGGTCGTCCGCTGGCTGGGCGAGGAAGAAAAGAAGCTGGGTGAGGTCGCGCACTTCGGGTCGGTCGAGCAGGCCACGCCCCCCCTGCACCGCCGAGGGAATTCCAGCGTGGAAGAGCGCGCCCTCATACAGGGGCAGGTTGGTGCGGATGCGCAGCAGGACGGCGACGTCGCGGTACGTGAGCGGCCGGATCCGGCCACGCTCCTCGACGGTGCGGCCCTCGGCGAGCAGCGCCTGGATGCGGTGCGCGATCAGGTCCGCTTCCGCCGCGCGCAACTCGGTCACGCCCACGGGCCCCCTCACCACGTGAAGCTCGCAGGGTGGCGACGGGTGCGGCGCGTGCCGCCGGTGGGCCTGCAGCGGCGTGAAGCTCGCGGCGGTGGACCCAGCTCCGGACGGGCCAGGCATGAAGCTTTGGAAAAAGGTGTTGATCACCTCGACCAGCGGCGCGTGCGTCCGGAAGGAACGGTGGAGACTGATGGTCGCCCCACCGCGGGCGGCAATCTGCGCGCGGGCTTCGCGGAAGGGGCGGACATCCGCGCCACGAAAGGCGTAGATGCTCTGCTTTTCATCCCCCACCACCGTGAAGTTCACGCCCTCCGGGGCCAGGGCGGAGAGAATCTCCCACTGCAGTGGGCTGGTGTCCTGGAACTCGTCCACGCACACGGCCTTCCAGCGGGCCTGGTAGTACGCCCGCACCTCGTCATGCCTCAGCGTCCGCGCCGCGAGACGTTCGAGGTCCGCGAACGTCAGCACCTCCTGTTCCGCTTTCAGGGCGTTCAGCCGGCCCTGGGCATGCCCGTACAGCCGCGCGAGGACAGGCACCGCCTGAGCCTGCCACACCTCGGCCTCGAGGGGTCCCTGAGGCACAGAGAGCCGCTGCAAGGTCTGGACTGCTTTGTGGACCACGGCCTTGGCTGCACCCCAGACACGGGCGTTCCCGGCGTTGCTGCGCACCGAACGCAGGGCACCGTGCATGGCCGCCTGCCGGACTGTCCAGCTGCCCGTGACGGCCGCAGCCTGCAGGGCGGCCATCCGGGCGCGCTCGAGCCCGTCGTCAGGGTCACTGCTGGAGTGGCCGCGCAGAAGGTGCAGGGCGTCTTCCCAGCCTCCGGCGGCCTCCTGCGCCTGACGCTCCAGACGCTCCTCCAGGGCCTGCTGCCTGGCCTCATGTCCCGTGAGGCTCACCTGCAGGGCTGCCTCGGCGCGGTGGGGGTCGCGCAGCATCAGGGTCACTGCATCCAGCGCCAGCGCAGCGGGCACCGCGCCGAACGCCCCAGGCGGCAGCGTCGCGAGGACGTCCGGCAGCACCCCATCAAGCCACACGGCTGCCTGCGACTCGTCAAGCACCTGGAAGCGCAGCCCCGCTCCACTCTCCACCGGGTGGTCGCGGATGATGCGCGCGCACAGCGCGTGGATGGTGCTGATCTGCGCGAGCGGCAGCGTCCGCGCGGCGGAGGCCAGCCGGGCGTCTCCACTTCGGTGCGCTTCTTCCTCCAGCAGGGTCTGCAACCGCGTGCGCAGCTCAGCCGCAGCCGCTTCGGTGAACGTCACCGCGACGAGTTCCTCCGGCTGCAGCCCTTCCTGCATCTGCCGCAGCAGCCGGCGGGTCAGCACGAACGTCTTGCCGCTGCCTGCCCCAGCGTCAATGGCGACGCTGCCCCCGAAGGTGATGCCCCGCTGTTGTTCGTCAGTGAGGGTCACGCGCTCTCCTTCACCGCAAAGCTCCGGAAGCGGCACACCGGCTGCAGGTCACAGTAGGTGCAGGCCTGCTCCGCGGAGTCCGGACGGGCGCGGAAGTCTCCCCGCTGCAGGTCGGTCCGCACACCCTCCAGGAACGACCGGACCTGAGCGTCATGTTCCGCCCAGCTGTACTTCGCGGAGGGCCAGCTCGGTCCAGCGCCCTGCAGCACCTTGGCGCTGTTGACGCTGAAGTAGCGGCCGAGGCCAGCGCCCGTGAGGGAGAGATAGACCGGCAACTGAATCTCGTTGCTGAGTTTTCCAGTCTCGTCCCGCACCCGGCTGATGTACTGGCTCAGCTTGTAATCCGTGACTATTGTCGTCCCGGCGGGCGTCCGGTCCACACGGTCGGCGTAGCCGCGAAATCTCCAGGTCCTGCCAGCCACAGGTAGCTGACCGTCCAGCGGCGCTTCGAGGGCCTGGATCATATGGCCTTCGGGCAGGAAGTCCGGAGCACGCACTGCCCGCTGCAGCACCCCGATGTGGTCCCGGCGCTCTGCCCCCCACAGTGGACCGGGGTCGAGGTCCCCGGCGCGGGCGAGCTGGGTGACGGCCTCATCCAGCACCTCCGGCACCCGCCCGGCCAGCTCGTCGGCTACCGGGGCCGCGCGGCCTACCCAGGGCGAGAGCAGCCGCTCCAGGGCCAAGTGGTACAGGCGGCCCCGCGTGAGGGGGTCCAGGCCGCGGGTGGGCGGCACCCAGGCTTCCAGCCGCAAGACCTTGCTGCCGAACCAGCGGTAGCGGCAGGCACCGTAGGCGTGCAGCTGGCTGGCGCTCCAGGTCCAGGTGTCCGGGTTGACGGTGCCGGGCAACACGGGCTCCGGGTCCAGACCGCGCTCCCGGTGTTCCTCCCGGCGCGCCGCCTCTGCCACACGCGGATCGTCGAGTTCTCCCAGCAGCGCCCGGTGCATCTCCGCTTCCCGGCGTGAGCCGGCATGCAGCTCGGGCACGGGGCGGGCGGTGGGAAAGTCCCGCAGAAACGAGCTGGGCAGCGCCACCTTCCCCCCGGCTCCCACCTCCGGCCGGGTCAGGGTCAGGCGCTCACGCGCACTGGCCAGGGCATGGAAGAAGAGCGCCCGCTCGATCGCCTGCGCCTCCACACCACCGGGCAGGTACACCCCCGACTCCGACCAGTGGGCCCGCTGGTGCGCGTCAAGCAGCGGCGGGTCCGTGACCACCTGGGGAAACAGGCCCTCGGCGAGTCCCAGAACCCAGACGGCCTGAAAGGAGCGGCCCAGTGTCCCCAGCGGCGTCGCCAGGCGCACGCCGCCCTTGCTGGGCAGCACCGGCACCGTCGCCCGCCGCAGCGCCCCGCCCAGGGCCGTCAGGAAGGCTGCCCGGGTCCCCTCGGGCAGTGCCTGGAGCGGAGCCAGGGCCTGCTGCAGCGCAGCGAGCGCGGCGGCCAGCGCCGGGTCATGGCGCTGCCTGGCGAGCACACCCGCTCCTGTCAGCGCGCGGGTGAGGGCCTGCAGGAACTCCAGGCCCGTGCCGGACTCAGGCCAGGCAAAGGCCAGCGTTGCCGGGCTGCTGTCCCAGGCCTGCAGACCGCTGGGAGCGTGACGACCGAACGACCGGAGCCGGGCCCCCACGTCGAAGGGCAACTGCAGCAGCGGATGGGTCAGCACGCGTTGCGCAGCGCCAAACGTCCAGTCACGCTGCCCCGCCTCTACCCAGGCGAGCAGCAGGCTGCCCAGCGGCGTGGCGGCCAGAGAACGCCGGGCCTGGCCGACCAGCGGGACCCCGTACATCTGCGCGGCTTCCACCAGTGGGGCCAGGTACGTCGGCTCGTCCCGGACAATGATGGCCAGTTCGTGCCAGGGGCGGCCGTCTTGCTGGTGTGCGCGTTTGACCTGCCGCAAGACTTCACGCGCCTCCTCGACCACGCCGGCCAGCATGAAGACGTCCACCGTCGGCGGGGACGCGTTGTCTGCCTCGAGAAAATGCTGGGCGGCGCGGTCCCCAACGCGGCCCAGCTGCTGTTGAGTCCGTGCCGGAACTGCGCTTATCTGTTCGGGGATCCATCCCCGCGCCGTCAGTGCAGCGGCGGTGCGCTGCGCTTCAGACAACCCGGGGTCACCCGCCGCGGCCAGGAACATCCGGCTGCCGCCTTCCGCCAGGCGGTCGAGGTAGGCGATCTGCGCGGCGTCCAGATACGCGAAGCCGGTGACCGTGAGGGCTTGCGCGAACACTGCCGTGCGCGCCGCGAAGAACTCAGGAACCGCCGGGTCGTAGCGTTCGTCGCGCAGGAGCTCGAGTACCCAGGTGCGGTGCAGCCGCGCGAGGTCCCGCTCCCGAGCCGAGCGGCCCGGCGGCAGGCGCGAAGCATCGGCGCGCAGCAGTGCCCGGAGGACGCCAGCCAGGGTGCTGACGGTGCTGGGCCGGTCGAGAATGGTCCCGAAGTACTCCAGATTCAGCCGCTCAAGCAGCTCTCGCAGTCGCGCTTCGTGCTCTGCTGGCCCCAGGGGCTGCCAGCCGGTACGGGCCAGCGCGCGCCGGGCCTGCTGACCGAAGGTGACGGTTGGAAGAGCCTGCCGCGTGAGCTGCCGCAGGGACCGGGCCGCAGCGAGATTCGGCACCAGCGTGAGGCCAGGGCTGTCAGCGAGGTGCGCACGCGCGAGGTGGCGCAGCACGGTAGGGGAGGGGTGAAGGGTGAGCGTCCGTATGAGCATGCGACCTCGAGCGCCAGGCTGGGGTGGGAATGCCCTGACCCTAGCACCCCGCCGGGACGCTGCAGGGCGAAGTTGTGCTGCGAACGCAAGACCCCGGCGCTAGGGTATTTCGTATGTCCATTGTCGAAACCGTGTACGCCACGCTTCAGGAAGAAGGGTACCGGCCCCGCATCGGAGAAGAGGGTGTCCTGAGCTTCCGCTACTACGGGCAAGACGGGCACTTCTCTGCGCGCCAGCTGGGTTCAGTGGCCATCGGTGAACTCGAGTGCCGCTTGCCCCGGCCGGCTCCCCTTCCCGCAGAGGCCCAGCAGTTTGGTCTCACGCACCCACTCGCGCAGCTGGGCGAACGCGGCGGCCAGGTCGTGCTCAGGGTCACGACGATGATGACCGACCGCGATGCAGCAGGGCAGACCCGCGCCCTGCTGCAGTTGCTCGACCGTTACGTGGCCGACGTGGTATTTCAGGGCCCGTCCCCAACGCAAGTGGACCTCCCGGCGGACGCCTCCACTTCCGCCGTCCACGAGCCGGAGGCCACTCCACCGGTCGCCGTGTCCCCCGCGCTGCCCAGCCCGCCGCCACCGGTAGGCGAACCAGCGCTCAGCACCCAAGAGACTGGGACGGCTCCTGCACCCGCCGCGCAGTCGGGCGTCCCCGCCGGCTGGGAGGAGTTCTGGCCACTGATGCACGAGCGCCACCAGCCTCTGGTCCGGCAGCTGGCCCGCCTGGGCGTGCCGCCCCCGAACGACATGCAGGTGGACATGCTGCAGCAGGGGCAGGTGAAGGGCACGGCCATCATGATGTGGGGCACCGCGCCGAATGCGGTGGTGATCTGTGAACCTGGACAGCTGGTGCCCGCCGGGTATCTGGGCGGCACCTGGCTGCGGCACTTCACGGTGGAACAGGTGGCGGCCAGCATTCACCACAACCTCAAGAAGGTGGGGCTGCTGTGAGCCGACTGCTCCTGGCCCAATCCTTCACCCGGCGACTTGGGCAGTTTCCAAACCAGGAGCAGAAGCTGATCCGGGACGCGGTGATGGTGCTGCACCTGGACGTGATTGGCGGCAGTCTCCCGCGGCCTGGACTGCGGTGGCACGGCCTGAACAGCCCGGACCTGTACAGCATCTCCCCGAACATGGATCTGCGGGTCATCCTCTATCACAAGGGACAGGATTACGTCGTGCTGTACGCCGATCATCACGACGGTGCGTACGCCTGGGCCAACCGGCGCCGCCTGGAAGTCCATCCTTACACCGGGGCTATGCAGGTGGTCGAGGTTCAGGAGCGTACTGAGGTGCTTACCCACGTGGAGGCTGCTACCGAGGAACGCGTCTTTTATCCGTACGACGCGCCCTACCTGTTGCAGCTCGGTGTGCCGGAGCGCTACGTGCAGACGGTTCGCCACGCCACGTCCACCAACGCCCATGAGCTGCTCGAACTGCTGCCGGAGGAAGTCGCCGAGCGGCTGCTGGGCCTGCTCGCCGGGGAGCTGGTCGTGCCGCCGGACGCGCAGCAGGGCGATCCCTTTTCGCACCCGGACGCGCGGCGCGCCTTCGTGGTTGCGGACAACGAGGCAGAACTGGGTGCGGCGCTGCAGGGTGCCTGGCAGGACTGGATCGTGTTTCTGCACCCTTCCCAGCGGGCCCTGGTCGACCGGACCTTTGGCGGTGCGGCCCGCGTGACTGGTGGGGCCGGCACCGGGAAAACCGTCGTCGCGCTGCACCGCGCCGCCCGGTTGGCCCGCGCTGGGCAGCGGGTATTGCTCACCACCTACTCGCGCACGCTGGGCAGCCACCTGAGCGAACGGCTGGTGCAACTGGTTCCCGAACCGGAGGTGCGCGACCGGATCACGGTGCGCACCGTCCATGCCCTCGCCGCGCAATTGGCGGGAGAACTGGGTCTGCCCGAACGGCAACCGGAGGACAGCCCTGCGCAGCTGCGGGCCCGGCTGGAACGCGCCGCGCGCGAGGCCGGCTCGGCACTCAGCCCAGAGTTCTTGCTGGCCGAATGGCGCGGCGTCATTGAGGCGCAGGGTTTGCGTAATTGGGAAGCCTACCGCGAGGCGCGCCGGACCGGGCGCGGCACACCCCTGGGTGTACGGCAGCGCTGGGACGTCTGGCAGGTCACCCAGCGCTTCCGGCAGGGCCTCGAGGCAGACGGCCGCTTCACCTGGCGCACGATGTGTGACGCGGTCACAGAGGCGCTGTCCGGTCGGCCCGCCCGGTTCGACCACGTGATCGCAGATGAGGCGCAGGATCTGGGGCCCAGTGAGCTGCGCTTCCTGCTGACGTTGACGGGTGGGGGCACCGATCATCTGCTGCTGGCCATGGACGAGGGGCAGCGCATCTATCAACGTGCCTTTCCCATGAAAAGCCTCGGCCTGAGCTTCCAGGGCCGGAGTGCCCGACTGCGCCTGAACTACCGCACGTCCCGCCAGATCCGGGAGCTGGCCGATCGGCTGCTCCCCGGGACCTTGCGGGACGCTGACGACGCCGTCGAGCAGCGCCTCACGCTGTCGCGTTTTCAGGGCCCGGAGCCGGAGATCGCGGGCCTGACCACGCCTGAGGAGGAATTCGAGCGGGTCGGGCAGTGGCTGAACGCACGGCTGCAAGAAGGCCTGCAGCCGGAGGAGATCGCGGTGTTCACCCGGCATGACCCGGCGACCACTGCGGCGCGGCTGCAGGCCCTGACCGGCCACGTCACGACGGTGGTGGGGAGCCTGGAGGGCTCGGGCGATCCAGGAAAGATCAGTGTGTCCACCATGCACCGCGCCAAGGGCCTGGAGTTCCGCGCCGTGGCGGCCATCGGTATGCATGACCAGGCCTTGCCGTCCGCTCAGCGCCTCGCGGAGCTGCTGGATCCAGGCGACCAGGCCGATTTCCTGGCTCAGGAACGTCACCTGCTGTATGTGGCGGCCACCCGCGCACGCGACCATCTCCTGCTGACCTATGCCGGTGAACCGAGCCGGTTTCTCACGCCCCTGGTGGTGTTCAGCCGTGACAAATCCTGACCCCAGAGCTGAGCGTCAACAGGTGACGCGGCGTGCAGGCAGGCTGGCGGTATGGCCGCCCCAGTGTCTCCCTGCCGCTCCCTATCCTGGGAGGCCATGCCTATGACCCGGCCCACGTACACCGCGCTGACCAACACTCAATTTCTGCTGGCCGAAAGCAGCCAGGTGGCCCAGGCTCTGCTGGAAGGTGCGGACTGGGCCCTCCTGCGCCGCGCTGCTCAGGAGGGCCGTCTGTTCGGCCGTGGCCGGGCCAGCAGCCAGCTCACGGTGCTGACTGCGTTGCGGGGACGCTTCCACGAGGTTCCCCGTGAGGTGCTTCCGGAACTGGCTGCTGGCACCCTCGAGGCAAGACGCCTGCTCGTGCTCGGAATGATCACGAGGAGAAAGCCGCTGCTGCGCGATTTTATCGGCCAGGTTCTGCTGCACCAGTGGCAACGTCTGGCCCCGCGGGTCACGGACGCCGACGCCCGCGCCTTTCTGACCCACCAGGCCGAGCAGCACCCGGAGGTGGCCACGTGGTCGCCAGCGACCCAGCAAAAGACGCGGGGCAACCTCACCCGTTTTCTGGTGGATGCCGGCCTCCTGAAAGAGAGCCGTCAAGGTGAGTTTGAGATCCTGCCGCAGTACCTCTCCCCCCAGGTCAGGGCTGCCGTGCATGACCTTGACCCCCATCTTCCTGTGCTGCTGGAGGCCCTGAAATGAGTCTGGAGACCCGCCTGAAGGCCCTGAGCGCTGCGCTGCTCGACCCCAAGCTGCTGCGGGGCCGCGGACTGGGCAACGAGATCGGGTTCTACATCTTCGATTACCCACCGGAGCGTGCCCCTGACGTGGCGCGGGCCCTGCCCCAGGTCGTGAGGGCCGTGGAGTCGGAAGGCGTGCAGGTGGCCGTCGTGAACCTCTACCGCACGGTGCTGGAACTGCTGGAAACGCGTGGGTATCTGGACAAAGCACTGGCTCTGGAACAGGCGCGCGGCCCGGCGGCCCTGCACAGCGCCCTGAAGCCCCTGTTGACCCCGGAGAAGGTGGCTGACGCCGTGGCGCACGAAGCCCAGGGGGCGGGGCTGGTGCTGCTCACCGAGGTGGGGGCGGCCTACCCGCTGCTGCGGTCGCACAGCATCCTCAACAACCTGCACGAGCGGCTCGACCAGGTGCCGGTCGTGATGTTCTTTCCCGGCACCTACGACGGCCAGCAACTGCGGCTGTTCGGGCTGTTCAAGGACGACAACTACTACCGCGCCTTCCGGCTGCTGCCGGAGGCCAAGCAAGGAGCCAGCGCATGAGCAGCCCGACTTCCACGGACACGGCCCACCTCCGCATCGCGGACCTCTTCGACCGACCCATTGGGCGCGACATCAACGGCGTGATCAAGGCCGGGCAGCAGGACGACCGCAACGTCGAGCAGGAGCTCGACGAGTACGTCGTCACCCGCGAACTCGACGGGCAGTTCCGGCGCTTTTTCGAGCATTACGCGGATTCGCTGGAACAACCCACCGACCGGGTCGGCGTGTGGATCAGCGGGTTTTTCGGAAGCGGCAAATCCCACTTCCTGAAGATCCTGTCGTATCTGCTCGCCAACCGGGAGGTTTTGGGTCGCCGCGCCCTGAGCTTCTTTGACGAATCCAAGCTGCCCGACGCGGTGCTGCGCGCCTGGGTCGACAAAGCCGCCCGCGCCGCCGAGCACACCGACGTGATCCTCTTCAATATCGATGCCAAGGCGGACGCGAGCAGCAAGGCGAACAAGGAAGCGGTCGCCCGGGTCATGCAAAAGGCCTTTGACGAGCACCTGGGGTACCTCGCCAGCAGTCCGGAGATGGCCGCCCTGGAACGGATGCTCGACAAGCGCGGCAAGTACGGCGAGTTCAAGGTGGCCTTCGAGAAGGCCGTGGGGAGGCCCTGGACCCAGGTCCGCGACGGCTGGGCCTTTCACCAGTCGGACATCACCCAGGCGCTGTCCCAGGCCGCCGGGCTGACCGAGGAGGAAGGTCAGCGCTGGCTGGAGAGCCTGAGCGTGCAGCGTGATCCCAGCGCCGAGGAGTTCGCCCGCGAGGTGCGCGACTACCTGGACCGGCGCGGCAAGCGGCACCGGGTCCTGTTCCTGGTCGATGAGGTGGGCCAGTACGTTGGAGAGAGCAGCAGCCTGCTGCTCAACCTGCAATCGGTGGCCGAGGAACTGGGCACAAAAGCGCCGGGGCGCGCCTGGATTCTCGTCACGTCTCAGGAGGACATCGCCAAGGTGCTTCACGGGAGGGTCCACACCCAGGGGTTCGACAAGATCCAGGCCCGGTTCAGCACCCGCATCAGCCTGTCAAGCGCGAACACCGACGAGGTGATTCGCCTGAGGTTGCTCAAGAAGACCTCCGATGGGGAGCGTGCCCTGGAAGCCCTCTACGACACGTCCCAGGCTGCCCTGAAAAACCTGATCACCTTCAACAACGACGCGACCCTGCTGGGGTACAAGGACGCCGAGAGCTTCGTGGCGAACTACCCCTTCATTCCGTACCAGTTCAAGCTGCTGCAAGAAGCCTTCACGGCCATTCGTCAGACCGGGTTTTCCGGCAAGCACCTCTCGGAAGGCGAGCGCAGCATGCTCAATGCCTTTCAGGACGCGGCGCAGACCCACGGCGGTCAGACACTGGGGTCACTTGTGCCCTTCGGGGCGTTTTACAGCGCGGTCGAGGGATTTCTCGACTCGAACGTGCGGCGGGTGATCGATCAGGCGCAGGACAACCCGGCGCTGGAAGCCCAGGACACCGAGGTGCTCAGAACGCTGTTTATGCTCAAGCATGTCAAGGAAATCAAGACCAACCTCGACAACCTGACCACGCTGAGCCTGCGCCACGTCGACGAGGACCGCCTGGCCCTGCGGGGCCGCATCCAGGCGTCCCTGGTCCGTCTGGAAAAGCAGACCCTGATCGCGCGCAGCGGCGATGTGTGGACCTTCCTGACCAACGAGGAACAGGATGTGGGCCGCGAGATCAAGAGCATTGACGTGGCCGAGGGTGAACTGAATGCCGAGCTGCAAAAGCGGGTGTGGCAGTCCGTGTTCACAGCCACTTCCCTGAAGTACGACGCTTACCACCAGTACCCGTTTAACCGCAAACTCGACGACCGGCCCTTCGGGGCTGCCGCCCACGATATCGGTGTGCAGGTGGTCACGCCCTACGCCGAGCGCTTTGAGGCCCTGGCAGAGGAGCATGTGGCGGCGGTGCAGTCGGGCGCTGTGCTGCCGGGAGGCAGCATCGAGGCGCTGGTGGTCTTGCCAGACGACCGCCTGCTGTTTGAAGAACTCACCGAGATGGTCCGCACGGACCGGTACGTGGCCCGCAAGTCCGGGCAGGACAGCACCCCCTCGATGCGGCAGATCATCAGCGCCCGCGCCGAAGAGAATGGCGCCCGCAAGGCCCGCATCGAAACCAACCTGCGCCAGGCCATCGCGGGAGCACGTGTGTACGTGCTGGGCAGCCGCCTGGAAAGTCCCGGGGGCAGTGCGACCGAGGTCTTGCAGAGCGCCTTGCGTGCCCTGATCGACAACGGGTACCCCAAGCGCTCCTTCCTGCAAAAACCGCACCTGACGGAGGGAGACGTGGCCCGCGCCCTGACCACGCCGGACGACAGCCAGAACCTCGACGGGCAGGACCCCAACCACCTGGCCCTGGGCGACATGGAGCGCTGGCTGAGCGAGCAGGGACTGCGAAACATCCGGGTGACGGTGCGCACCCTCCTCGACCAGTTCACCCGCCGTCCCTACGGCTGGACGGACGCGGAGGCGCTGGGCATCCTCGCCACGCTGGTTGCCCGGGGCCAGGTGGACCTGCACCGCGCCCAGAAGCCCGTCGATCCCGGCGAGCCGGGCCTGGCTGGGCGGCTGCTCAAGAAGGCCGGGCAGGAGGAAACGGTGGTGCGCCTCAGCGACGTCATCGACCCGAAGGCCCTGGCCACCGCCCGGAGGCTTGCGCGCGAGTACCTGATGAGTGTGGACCGGCTCGCTACCGCCGACGCCCCCAAGCTTGCCGCCGCGTACCGGGAACAGCTTGGGCAGGACCGCGAGGCCCTCCTGCGCTATCAGGAGCGGGCCGGACAGGGGTACCCTTTTGGCTCTGCGCTGGCCGGGCCGCTGGCCAGTGTGGACGCCCTGCTTGCGACCTCCGGGACGGCTGCGCTGATCGCCGAGATCGCGGCACGGGTCGAAGCGCTGGAGGACTGGGTAGACCTGCGGGCGAAGCTCCAGAGTTTCTACGGCGGAACACAGGTCAAGATTTTCGATGAAGTCCGGCGTGATCTGGCCGATCTGGAGCCCGACCTGCCCCGCGTCAATGTTCCGGAATTGCAAGACCGGATTGGGAAGGCCCGAGCCATGCTCACCCTGCCTGACCCCGTGAAGGTCATCCCGCAACTCTCTGGCCTGCTGAAGCCCGTCAAGGCCCACGTCGAAGACCTTCTGAATGAGTCCAAGCACAAAGTCGTCGGAGTGCTGGAAGACGAAATCGCGCGGCTGCAACTCATGGCCCTGGATCTGGGGGCTGAGAAGACCCGGACACTGACGGGTCCCATTCTCGACGTCCGCGCCAGGTTGGAGGCGGCCAGGACCATCGACGCAGCGGAAGCCACCCAGCTGGCCGTGCAGAACGCCGCGTTGAAGGTCGAGCAGGCCATCATCAACGCTTTGAATGCAGGGGACGGGAATGAGGCCGCGCCTCTGCGACCGGTCCGGACACTGAAGGTCAAGTCCATGACGAAATCGCCTTACCTGGAATCCACGCAGGACATCGAAAACTTCTTGTTCCGGTTGCGTGCCGAACTTCAGGAGGCTGTTCAGAAGGGCGAGCGGGTGCTGCTGGAATGATGGCCCCCGTTCGAGCGCTGAGTGGCTTCCCCGGCAACGAGGCAAAAGCTGCTTCGTCCGTGTCCCCCAAGCCAGGAGAGAACCGATGACCACACCACCCGATTGGCTCCTTGATGCCTACGAAGCTTCTGACATTCCAGAGTTCGCTGCTTTTGCCCGGCAGGCAAGGTTGGCGGCGCAGGCTCCAGGTGCGGAGCGCTCCGCACCGACTGGGGCCGGAGCGGGGGCAGACGCCACCGCACGGGTGGGAGCCGGAGGGCTCACCCCAGAGCGCCTGCAGGAACTGGAAGCCCAGTACAGGGTGAGTCATTCAACGGGCGTCGTGCGGGTCACGTGGCTCAGCTCTCAGGACGGGGACAAGGTGCAGGCCATGCGGCCCCCGTGGCCTCAACACCTGATGATCAACGGGGCCGGAGACGGGTCCGCTGGACTCGCCTACATCGAAATTCAGTACATGTTGCCCGAGTTGACTGGCGAGGACCTCAGCAGGTGTGCCAGGGACTGTCGGGAGGCCGTCCTCAGCGTGTTGCCTGTGGAATGGCGTGACGCCGCAGTGATCGAGGTCGAGCGCCGAGTGTCCTGGGAGCACCTGAACCTCACCTGCAGCCACCATCTGGAGGCCTTTCCTGGAGAGGAGGAATGCCTGGCCCTTCTCCGTGAAGTGGCGGTCCGGTGCGCTGACCTCAACCTCATGGGTGTCCTGGCCGCTGCGCTTTCCGGTCAGGAGGAAGTTCAGGCGCAGCTGGCGGCAGAGGTGGATGAGGAGGAGGAGTTCGGGGACGGCGTCCCGGCCGAGACGATCACGGCGGAACCCGGCACTGCGCAGATGCGGGAATTTTACCGTGCGTACCCGGACCAGAACTCGGGAGGTCACTGGACTGACCTGATCGGGCTCAACGCCGAGCACGCTGGAATGATGCAGGTCATGCCCATCAGCCTCAAGCTTGAGCCTGCCGGACGTGAAGCCACGATGCTGACCGCACAGCTTGGGTTTGATGAACTCGAGCACCCTGCCGTTCAGGAGCGCATTCGCGCCCTGCAGCAGAATGACCCGGTCCGGACATTGGTCGGGGCGTTCAGCCGCGAACACCTCGCCCCACTGGGGCTGGCGGGCACCCTCCATATCGACATTTCGCTGGAAGACACTTACCTGAACCTTCACTTCGTCTCCCCCGGCGTCCCGGCCCGGGAGGGCACATTCGACAGGCTGTTCGCGGTCGCGGCGGCGTTCTGGCACCAGCGCCTGCTTTCTGACGTCCAGGAAGCCCTTCGGAAAGAGATAGAGGATGGCTCAGTTCCAGAAGAGGCGGATGAAGATCAACACGATGATGACGTCAATCCTTTCCAGGCCCTGCAATCGATCCTGCTGCGGGCGGTGTATCAAAGGGAGCTGGAGGAAACGCCTGACGGTTCCTGGAAGGCCTATATCGCTCTGAAGCCTGAGAGTGCCCATCTGATGGAGCAGCTGCCCGTCGGCCTGCTGCTTCAGCCCAGCAGGGACTACACGGTGCTGATGCTGGCGCTCCGGATGGATGAACTCGAGAACCCTGCGGTCAAGCAGCGGCTCAACCATTTGCGGCCAGGTGATCCGGTGCGGGCACTGGTCGAGGCGTTCAGCCGGGAGCACCTGACCTCCCTGGGTCTGGCGGGAACGCTCCACCTCGATATCTCACTGGAGGACGGCCTCCTCAAGGTCCATTTCGTTTCCCCCGGGACAGTGGCCAAAGAAGAGGCGCTGAAGAACCTCTTTGAGGTTCTCGACGCCTGCCAACAACGAGACCTCGTGACTGGCATCCAGGAACTCCTGCAGGGTGAGGGGGACGAGGACTCTGAAGAAGGAACCCTGGACAGCGCCACCATCCTGAGCGCCGGTTTTCTGAAGCGCGCCGGGTTCACGCTGCTGGGGATGCGCGGAGACTCGTTTACCGAAGTTGCCTGGAACGAGCCGGACGGACGCGGCGGGATGGGGCTGCTCTGGTTGGAGCCGACCAGCACCACTCCCTATCCGGTCCTCACCTTCCGGACGGCGACCCTGGTTCCCCAATCCGACGCCCCCGACATTGTCGCCGCGGCTCTCCAGGATCACTTCATGCAGTTCGAGACCCCTCCTTCTCTGGTCGAGCACCTCACGGACAACTGGATGGCGACCCGCACCCTGACGCCCGCCCTGTACGTCCACTCCCAGGCGGACGGCCAGACCCAGGTGGCCAGCATCCGCTCCTGGCCCGTTGCCGGACCCATGACGCCTGCTCTGCTGCAGTACATGGCGGGGGCGAGCTTCGGGCAATTCCAGAATCTGCTCCAGCGTGCCGGTTTCAACGTCACTCCCGACTACACGCCTCCACGTCCCACAGGCAGAGGCGAGCGTGAGTGGTTGACGCAGGGGCACCTGTTGCAGCTCGTTGGAGACGACAGAATCTGGCAACCGCAGGGAACCAATGAAATTATCTGCATGGTCCGGGGCAGCATCGAGAATGAGCGTGAGCAGCCCCGTGGCCTCCTGATGTTCCGGAAGGCGAAGGAAACCCGCGAGATCCGGCACACCCTCTACCTGCGTTACGTGAGCATGGAGGAAAACAGTGTTCCTGGCCTGTACCTGCGGGCGCACACCGAGGGCAGTCTCGGCCGAAACAAGGAAAGCCTGCTGGCGCAGCATCACCTGAAGCACCTCAAGCCCCTGCTGGGGGGCGGACTCCTGCCCGTCACGGTGGACAAGGACGGCGACCTGACCATTCGGCAGATCGTGCTGTGCCCGGAACGCCCAACGCCTGAGCTGGTCCGCCACCTCGTCCAGGTTGCCGAACGCAGCCTGTACTTTGCCGCCCAGCAGGTGGTGTTTTGATTGCTGGAACGCCGGGAGGGTGTTCATGACACAGAGCGGCAGACCACTCGAACGCACGTCCGCACATGACCAAGGAGATTGACGGTGAGCCACGCGATTTACCACGCCCAGAGTTCGGCACGGCGTTTTGGCGGCGTCGCAGAAGACTATCTCGCGATCCACGAGTGGTTCGACGCGTCGAAAGCCTTCATCGCGGACGCTCGGCACCGTGCGCTCCGGCACCATGCCCAGGGCATCTTCTGGTGCGAGGAGGTGTTCGGCCGAACCATCACGAACAGCGCGGGACGGCAGATCCCCGTTCGCCTGATCGGCGAGCAGCATGTGCTAGAGGACTTCCGCCGTATTCCTAGCCTCACGGAGTGGCTGGAGCACATGACGCTGGAAGACTGGATGTTCAAGAGCGTTGCCGTGCTCCCCAAGCTTTTCAAGGAAGGCGCGGCACTGCCGGACGTTCATGCCGCCAACCAACCCGAACAGCTTCAGGTGCGAGCAGAGGACCTCACCCACGAGTTGGCGCTGATTAATGGCCGCCTGCACCGCGCAGAGATCGAGACCCTCCTGACGCAACACCCACAGGCGGTGGACCTGAAAACCCAGTTGGTGTCCGGACAGGTCAGCGTCGTTCTCCGCACGGCAAACGACGAGGTGATCTTCCTATCTGACTCTGGTCTTCCGCACCCCTGTTTGTACCTGAAAGATGACAGCCAACCCACCACCAAAGAGGAGAAAAGAAATGCCTGAGAAAGAACTCTACGATATTGGCAGCTATTTTGACCACAGTGATGAAACGATGGACCTCGCCGAGAAGGCAGCTCCAGGCGCAACCTACCTCGGGGGTATAACATCAGTTGAGGCAGAGTACGACGATGACTCAGGGTACTACCTGATAGAAACCGAATATTACGAGGGTCTCTACGATAAGGATAAGCAGGAATTGCGTATTCAGGACCCAGTTGCTTACGAGTCCTTCTTCAGCAGAGTGAAGGAGTATTTTTCTCCTCTGGAAGATGAAGAAGACTCTGATGACAACGATTACGATGAGCCAGGGGAGCACGTTGGTGCACTTGAGATGGTACGGCGCACCGGGTGGGCAGATGATCTGGCTCTCCAGTTGCTCTATCAAGATCGCGACTTGGTAGCCGCCTGCGAGTCAGTGCCCGAGATCCTAAATGAAGCTGTGCGTCTTGCGATCAGCAAGGAGGACAGGGACCTCGTAGCCGAAATGATCGATGATCTCGTTTTGGATGCAGAGGCAATCGATCGGATTCTGGAATTCGATGTCACCCTGGGTGGCAGGATGCTCGACCAGCACTGCCTACGCGCCGAGCATCTCATAACGATCTATCAGGCCTTGAAACTTTTAGAAGGCGAGCTTGACCTCGATCAGATGATCCTCGATCCAAGGTGTCCCACAGCACTGCTGGAGCAGCTTGCTGCAGAGTTTCCCGAGGCCCAGGCACAGCTGGAGGATCGAGAGGCTTATTTAACTCGTGTGATGCAGGAGCCAAACCCGAATGACCCTATTGGCGACCTAGTCTTCGTTGCCCAGGACAGCGCCACTCCTCTTGCCAGCCTTCTGCTTCTGAGTGGTCACGGGGAATGGGAAGTACGGGCTGGGGTTGCTGAGAATCCTCATACCCCCGTAGAACTTCTCGAGCGACTTGCTAACGATGATGACTGGAGAGTCCAGGGGGCGGTGGTTAGCAACCCCAGTACCCCAACGCTCCTCTTCGAACAGCTGGCTGCGTCTGAGGGCGCTGTCCGCACGGTCGTCGCCGCGCAGCCCCGCGCCACTCCTGACACCCTGGCACGTCTGGCGCAGGACCAATGGCAGGCAGTGCGTCGCGCTGTCGCTGGCAACCCAAATACGCCTTTGGTGATTCTCGCCCAGCTCGCCAGGGATCAAGATTGGACCGTCCGAAAAGCAGTTGCTGGGAATTTGAGTGCCACGTCAGAGCTCCTTGAACACCTCAGTACAGATAAGGACGGTGATGTACGGCTCGCAGTTGCCGGAAATCCGGGCACCCCTCCTGAAGTCTTAGCGCATTTGGCCAGCGATAAGGACCGATACAGGGGAGCTGATATCCGGAGGGCGGTCGCCGGAAATCCTCGCACTTCTCCCGAAGTCGTCGCACGCTTGACGTGAGGCGCGTAGACCTCTGCTCCGCAGGTCCAGAACAGCCCTTGGCCCACTGCCTCCTGCTTCCCGCATTTTGCTCATTCGCCCTGGAGGCCCTCCTTGAACCGCACTGCCGTTAAAAACTTCGCCCAGTGGGGCCGCCGCCACCTGCACGACCTCGTCCGCGCCCGCCTCGCCCTCTTTGGTGTGACCGACAAGGGCATCGAGACCCCGACCCGCCTTCAGGGTGGCCTGATTCTCGGCGGGCAGACGCTCACGCTGAGCGCCACCGATATCGGCCAGTACGACGCCCTGATCCGGCATTACCACGACCTCCCCGGCACGCCGAAAGACAAGTTCCTGGGGTTGGTGGACGAGATCGCGTACACGTGGTTCAACCGCCTCGCCGCGCTGCGCTACATGGAGGTGCACGGGTACGCCGAGCGTGCCCTGTCCAGCGACACGCCGGGCCAGACCGATCCCAACCTGCTGCGCGACGCCGTGACCCTGGCCGATGGGGGAGACCTGGGTGAGCACGTCACGCCCGACGTGGTGGCCGAGTGGCAGCGCCTGTACGAACCCGGTGAGGTCTACCGCCGCCTACTCGTGGCGTATGCGGGCACCTTTGCCCCCACGTTGCCTTTCCTGTTCAGCCGCGAGCGGGCGTGGCTGGACCTGTTCCTGCCCGATACCCTGCTCAACCAGGAGTCCATCGTGCGGCGCATGGTGGCCGATATCCCGGAGGCCGACTGGGGCGACATCGAGATCGTCGGCTGGCTCTACCAGTTCTACATCTCCGAGCGCAAGGACGAGGTGTTCGCGCAGAAGGGCAAGTACAGCCCCCGCGACATTCCCGCCGCCACGCAGCTCTTCACGCCGCACTGGATCGTGCGCTACATGGTGGAGAACAGCCTGGGCCGCGTGTGGTTGGAGGCGCACCCGGAGAGCGGCTTGCGCGAGCATATGCCGTACTACCTGGAGAGCGAGAACCCGGCCCCGCCCCCCAACCCCGACCTGACCCCCGAGAGCCTGACCGTGATGGACCCGGCGTGTGGCAGCGGGCACATCCTGGTGTACGCCTTCGACCTGCTGGCGCACATCTACCGCGAGCGGGGCTACAGCGACCGGGAGATTCCTGCGCTGATTCTGGAACACAACCTGCACGGTCTGGACATCGACGAGCGGGCCGCGCAACTGGCGAGCTTTGCCGTGGTGATGAAGGCCCGCGACCTGAACAGCCGCCTGTTCCGCCGGGACATGCCCGAACTGAACATCCTGCAAGTGAGGAGTACGCGGGGGCTGAAGCTGCCGAACGCGGGCAGCCGGGACATGCTGGGCCAGTTCAGCACCCTCAGCGGTGGCCTGACCGATGCGGACGCCTTCAACCCGAACGACTGGCAACCGCTGGTGAGTGCCTTCGAGGATGCCGACCACCTGGGCAGCCTGATTACCCCGCCCGAGTTCGACGCCGGGCGGCTGCGGGCGCAACTGCACTGGCTGGAGAGTAGGGGAGGGCTGGACGCCGGGGCGCTGGAGGAGTTGCGGCACCTGCTGAAACAGGCCGAGTTGCTGGGCCGGAAGTATGACGCGGTGGTGGCGAATCCTCCATACATGAGTATTTCTGACTTTACCGAGGTTCTACGCCGTGAAGTACCATTGCGTTTTACTCACGGAAAAAATGACCTTTATTCCACATTTATCCTTAGATGTCTTGACTTTTTAAATAGCTCTGGAACTATAGGGATGGTCACTCAACATGGGTGGATGTTTCTATCGTCCTTCTCTCCACTAAGAAGCAATATAATTAAAGAGACCCAAATCGAATCATTTGTACATCTTGGTGCGCGTGCATTCCCTGAGATCGGCGGTGAGATAGTACAGAACGCCTCTTTCATAATCAAGAAGAAAAGAAATATTGGTGCGTCTGGAAGATACATTCGACTGACTAATGTTGAAGGTCTCGATGCAAAGGAGGCAGCTTTTCACAATAAACACAATAGATATAATAAAGTACCACAAAAGGACTTTTTATCGATTGAAGACCACCCATTGATTTACTGGTTTGGTGACAAAACAAAGAACACATTTAGAATTCCCAGCATCGGTACCGTAGCAGGAGTGGATGGTCAGAATAAGACAGGAAACAACGATGAATTTTTGCGATTCCATTGGGAGATAACGTCAAATAGCATTTTTCCTGATGGCTGGAGATTTTACATAAAGGGTGGTGAATTTCGGAAGTGGTACGGGAACATCGATTATTGTGTGAATTGGAGACCTGAAGTAAGATCATTCTATCGAAATAGTAAAATAGCTAGGATTATAAAACAGGAGTATTGGAATATATCTGGAATTACATGGACTTATAACACAACGGGTGTGTTTAATGCTAGACTGCTAAATAGGGGCCATATTTTTGATGTGAATGGCTCTTCGATATTTCCAATTGAAGATGAAGATGAAATGCCGATTTTGGGACTCCTCAATTCAAGTTATGCCAATGAAATCCTACATGCGTTGAACCCAACTATTTCCTTTCAAGTGAAGGAAATTCAAAAAGTACCATATCTTCGTCCCTCGGTTACCTTAATAGCAGACGTCAAACTGCTAATTCAGGCCTGTGTCAACTTTGCTAAAATCGACTGGGACAACTTTGAAACCTCCTGGGACTTCCAATCCCATCCCCTGCTGCGCCCCGGCACGGCGACCGTCTCCGAAGCCTTTTCCATCTGGCAGGCTCAGGCGGAAGCGGCCTTCCGCGAGTTGCAGCGACTGGAGGAGGAGAACAACCGCTACTGGATCGACGCCTACGGGTTGCAAGACGAACTGACGCCCGAGGTGCCCGACGAGCAGATCACCATTCGCCGCGCCGACCTGGGCCGCGACGTGCGGAGCCTGCTGTCCTACGCGGTGGGCTGCATGATGGGCCGCTACTCGCTGGACGAGCCGGGCCTGATCCACGCGGGGCAACCCTTCGACCCGTCGCGCCACACGCGCTTCCCCGCCGACCGCGACGGCATCCTGCCCGTGCCCCTGGGCGGCCACTTCGAGGACGATGTGACGGCCCGCTTTGCCGAGTTCCTGCGGGTGGCCTTCGCGCCCGAACGGGTGGCCGAGAACATGGAGTGGGTGGCGGCGTCCCTGGGCGGCCAGAGGGCCGGGGAGACGGCAGAGGCCCGCATCCGCCGCTACTTCGCCACCGAGTTCATGTCCGACCACATCCAGACCTACAAGAAACGGCCCATCTACTGGCTGTTCACGTCGGGCAAGAAACGCGGCTTCGGGGCGCTGGTCTACCTGCACCGTTACGACGCGGGCACGCTGGCGCGGCTGCGAACCGACTACCTGATGCCCCTGCAACGCAAGCTGGACGCGGACCTGGAACGGGTGGGGGGCGAGCGCGACGCGGCAGGGAGTACAGCCGCGAAGAAGGCCGCCGAGAAACGCCTGAAGGAAATCAGCGAGCAGATCGCGGAGGTCCATAAGTACGACGAGTCTCTGCGCCACGCCGCCGACCTGAAGATCCCCCTCGACCTCGACGACGGCGTGGCCTACAACTACTGGCTGATGAGTGCCCCGGGCCTGGAGTACCTGACCGGGCGGCCCCTGAAGGGCCTTTCTGACCTCGTGTACACCGGCACCGACCTGAAGATGGCCGATCTGGAACGCAAGAGCCAGTGGAAGCGCGACCTGCTCGCGCAGGAGCGGGGGCGTGAGGAGGTGGGGGCGTGACCGGCCCGGACAAGGTAGATCCCGACGACTGGCTGCTGGATGAGGACGAAGAACAGCAGGAAGAGGCTGGGTGGGGCGAGCCTGCGCCGCTGCCCCCCTTCCCGGAGGTGACCGGCGCAGGACGGCCAGCCACCGCACCCTCGCACACCGTGCCGCCCGACTGCGAGGCCGAGCTGCTGGCCCTGCTGAGCGCCCCGGTGGAACCGCACGAGAACCCGTACATCGAGCGGCAGTTGCGCCGGATCAGCCGCCGCGCCTACGTGCCCTGGACCGACCAGGAAGATGGGCTGCTGCGGCGACTCGCGGAGGCGGGGTTCGAGGAAGCGGATCTGGCGCGGACCCTCTGCCGTCAGCCAGGGGCGATCCGCTCCCGTCTGGTGCGGCTGACCGACGGGGACGAGATTGCCCGGCAACAGAAGCGGGCCGAACGGCGGCAACGGCGACAGGAACGCCGGGAGGAACAGGAACGCAGCGAACCCCGCGTCCCCCGTGGAACGCGGGTTGGGGCGGCAACTCCTGTACCGCTGGAACTGGTGGTGCCGCACTTCGAGGCGTGGCTGGCCCTGCTACGGGCTGGAACGCGCCTGGACGTGATGGAGGGTGGACGGGTGTTGTTCTCGATGCTGCCGCGTGAGGAAGAGAAACCGGGCAGAACGGAGACCCCTGCCTCGTCCCGATACTGGAGAGGTGCCGCCCCGCCATCTGACCCGCACGTGACCATTCCGCCGGGAGTGAGGCGTGGCCGGAAGGGAAAGGCAGAGTGACCCGGTCCTTCCTGTCTCAATCCTCGTAATGGAAGCGCAGGCTGGCGATCAGCAGATCATCCCCGCTCACCCGGTACACGAGGCGGTGTTCCAGGGTGATGCGCCGCGACCACCAGCCCTGAAGCTGATGCCGCAGCGGTTCGGGTTTGCCCGGGCCGCTGAAGGGGTCACGGGCAGTGGCGCGGATGAGTTCGTTGATCTTCCCCAGCGTCTTGCCGCCTTGCTCCTGCCAGAAGAGGGAGTCCTCCAACGCTTCGGGGGAGAAGACCAGCCTCATTGGGTGAGTTCTCTGGCCTCACCCTGTCCGGCCTCCAGCGCCGCGATGGACTTCAGGAGACGGCGGGCATTGGCGGGCGTCCCCAGCAGGTGCGCGGTTTCCTGCCAGGAGTGGAAATCCTCCAGACTCATGACAACCACGGCCCGCTCACCCCGCGTCACGATCACCGGGTCGTGGTTGTCGATCACCTCGTCCATGGTGGCCGCGAGATTCTGCCGCAGCTTGGTATAGGTCATAGACCGCATATGTACAGGATACTGTACAGTCTCGATCCAGAGGGGAGCTACAGATGAAGATCACCAGGAAGGCCATCACGGAAGTTGTTCAGACGGTCGAGAACAGCGGGGCGGGCGAGGTCATCGTTCCAGCCGGGGAGTTCTGGGCCCACTTCGGCGTGCAGGATTCCATGCAGGCCTTGCAGCAGCAGATCGCCCAGCGTCTGGCAGAGGAAGGGCTGGAGGTGGCGTTCGAGGTGGTCATCGCCCTCCCACCAGAAGAACTCCCTCTGGTCGGAGAGTTCCCCGTGCCCGCCCAGCCCGCGCCCCTGGACCTGTCAGCAGACACCCTGCGCGCCCTGAGCATCCAGCAGCCCTGGGCCGAGCTGATCCTGCGCGGCGAGAAGAACCTGGAATACCGCTCGCGCCGGATGCGCGAGATGGGGCCGCTGCTGGTGCATGCGTCGGGCACCCGCGTTCCCGAGAACTTTGGGGGCTTTGATCTCGACCCAGACGCCTTGCCCTACCGCGCCCTGGTCGGCATCGTGGACGTGGTCGGCGTGCAGGCTGTGGAGGGCGACGATGGCCTCTATGCCTGGCAGCTCGCGCACCCGAGGCGCTTCCGGAATCCCATCCCCTATTCCGGCGCGGCAGGCATCTTCCGCGTGCCCCTGGACACGGTGCGTGAAGCCCTGGGGACGGCCACGACCCCCGGAGCGCCCCTTTGAAGCCTGACCGCGTTCGCCTATCCCTGCAAACCCTTTTTGCAGACGACCGCCGCTGGGCGCACCACGGCCGCCGCCTGGTCTTCTGGTACGACCCGGAAGGGGAGTTTCGTGAGGAGATTTCCTCGCTTCACTTGGACGGCGTGGACGTGCTCACCCTGGGTGAGACCCCCTTTGCCCTCAAGCGCCGGTTGATCGTGCAGGACCCGGACACGCCCTTCTTGCTGTACGCCCCGTTTCCCGAGCCGCCCGCCGCCGAGAACTGGTTGCTCGACCTGCAATGCACAGGCGTCCTCTTCCGCGCGGACCGGGCCGCGATGGTCTTCGCCGACCTGGGCTACCGCGATCGGTCGCTGGAAGCCGTGGTGAGGGCCTACCCCCGTTTTTTCGGAAGCAAGAAACGCGTCGCGGACCTTCAGGCCCTGATGCTGCCCCCCGACGTGGACGAACGCGGCCTGCTGACCGGGATGCTGGCGGCGGCGATAGGGGAGAAGGTGGCGGACGGCTCGCTGATCCTGCGCCGGGTGCTGCTGGGTGGCCTGGACGAGGACAGGAACCCCGCATGGTCCGAACTCGCAAAACTGGGACTCACCGACGCCTTCTGGACTCTGTCCGCGCAGGTCACGCTCTTCCGTGCCGAGGCCCCCACCCTGCGGCGCCTGTTCCTGGCCCTGCTCGTCTCGCACCTCACGCAGCAATTGGGGGGGACGGTGCCGCCCGCGCTCGCGGGGATGGTCCTCCCGAACACGGCCCGCGCCTACGCCCTGGTGTCGGCGTGGCAGCGCGACGTGCGGGACGCGCCGCGCCTGACCGACCTCACCGCAGAAGTCGAAGCCGACCTCGGTATCGAGGCGTGGGCCGAGGGCCTGGACCCGGAAGCGTACGCGCAGGTGGACACCTTCCCGGTGCTCGACCGGGTGGCGCTGCGGGCGCTGGTGCGGGCCTTGCAGTCCCCCGGCACCAATCTGGGGACGGTGCTGGCAGTCGCCCGCACCCGCCTGACACTTCAGCACGCGGCGCGGTACAGCGCCGAGTACGGGGCGGTGATCGCGGCGGCGGGCCTCTTCGAGCAGCGCCGGGCGTTTGGCGGGACGTTTCCCACCGATGCGGCCACCCTGCTGGAGCGTTACATTTCTGGCCTGCACGTCTTCGACCGGCTGTACCGGCAGTACGTCACGGCCCTGGACACCGCGTCCGGCGACCTGCTGCGTGACCTGACCGGGGCCGTCGAGGACGTCTACGTCCACTGGTTCCTGGAGGGCTTGGGCGGGGCCTGGACCGACGCCTTCGACGTGGGCTTGCCGGGTCGAATGGGCGGAACCCGCGGCCAGTGGCTGTTCTTCACCCGGCATGTTCTGCCCCTGCTGCAGAAGAACGAGCGCGACCGGGTGGTGGTGATTATCAGTGACGCGCTGCGGTACGAGGTGGCGACCGAGTTGCGTGAGCGCATCACCACGGACCTGCGCGGCGAACCCGAACTGGGCAGCCTGCTCTCGGTCCTGCCCAGCCAGACCCGCTGGGGCATGGCGGCCCTGCTGCCCGGGCAGACCCTGACCTGGGACGCCGCGGGCGAGCGGGTCCTGCGTGATGGGCAACCCACCCGCGCCGAGGACCGCGCCGCGCACCTGGTCCGCACGGGGTACCCCAGCGCGGCCCTCAAGCTCGACCACCTGATGTCGCTCAGCGTGGACGAAGGCCGTACCCTGTTCGAGGGCAAGCGCCTGATCTACCTGTACCACGACGCGATCGACGCTGTGGGCGACAAGCCCGCCAGCGAGCGGGACGTCTTTGCGGCCTGCGAGGTGGCCCTGGACGAGCTCACCCGCGCGGTCAAGCGGCTCGCCAACAGCCTGAATACCTCCACCGTCATCGTGACGGCGGACCACGGCTTCCTGTATCAGCGTCAGGCGATTGAGGAGGCCGACAAGCTGGCGCTCACATCAAAGGGAGCTGGCGTCAGCGCGGACCGGCGCAGTGTGGTGGGCCAGGACCTGCCCGCCACCGAGGGCACCCTGCGGGTCCCGCTGGAGACTTACCAGCCCATGACGGCTCCAGTCACAGCGCTGTTCCCACGCGGCACCCTGCGTTACCGGATCGCCGGGGGCGGGGCACAGTACGTGCACGGCGGCGCGAGCTTGCAGGAGATGGTGGTCCCCGTTCTGACCTACCGCCACAAGCGTGCCGCAGCTGGGCAGCCCCAGGCCAGCCGCAAGGTGGGCGTGGCGGTCGTTGCGCGTTCCCGGCGGGTCACGAACACGTTGTTCAGCGTGCCGCTGGTCCAGACCGAGGCTGTAGCTGAGCGGGTGCGCTCTCGGACCGTCACCGTCCGGCTGGTTGACGGCCAGGGCCGGGAGGTGACCGACGTGCGGCGGCTCACTTTCGGGAGCCCCAGCCCCCACCCGTCCGAGCGCGAGCAGGTTGCCCGGCTCTCGGTGACCCTGCAAAGTCCGGACGCAACCGCCACGTACTTCCTGCTGGTCACGGACGAGGAGGACGGCCTGGAGCTGCTGCGCGAGCCGTGGACCATCTCGATTGCTTTTCAGAACGACTTCGGAGACTTCTAGTGGACGACCTCAGCGCGCAGGATCTCAATGGCAAGCTCAACGCCACCTACCCCGGCAAAGTGGTGCGCAAGGACCTCACCGCCCGGATCAAGGAGGGCGCGAACGTCCCCATCTACGTGCTGGAGTACCTGCTGGGCATGTACTGCGCGACCGACGATGAGGCGACCATCGAGGAAGGCGTCTCACGGGTCAAGAAGATTCTCGCGGAGAACTACGTCCGCCCCGACGAGGCCGAAAAGGTCAAGAGCCGGGTCAAGGAGCTGGGCCGCTATACCGTCATCGACCGCGTGACGGCCAAACTCAACGAGAAGGCCGACCGGTATGAACTCGAACTGATGAACCTGGGCGTCACAGGGGTGGAGGTCGACGCCGGAACCATCCGGCAGAACGAGAAGCTCCTCGCAGGCGGCATCTGGTGCATTCTCGGCCTCGAGTACGACGCGGGCCACAAGCCCACACCTTTCCTGCTGGGCAGCCTCAAGCCCATCCAGATGCCGTCGACCGACATGGACGAGCTGCGGTCCGGCCGCGCCGCCTTCTCACGGACCGAGTGGCTGGACGCCCTGCTGCGCTCGGTGGGTATGGAGCCGACTGTCTTTGCCGAGAGTGTCAAGTGGCACCTGCTCGCCCGGATGATTCCCCTGGTGGAAAACAACTACAACGCGGTCGAGCTTGGCCCCCGCTCCACCGGAAAGAGCCACGTCTACAAGGAGATCAGCCCCAACAGCATCCTGATCAGCGGTGGCCAGACCACCGTGGCCAACCTCTTCTACAACATGGCCCGCCGACAGGTCGGCCTGGTGGGGCTGTGGGACGTCGTCGCCTTCGATGAGGTGGCAGGGATTCACTTCAAGGACAACGACGGCATCCAGATCATGAAGGACTACATGAACTCGGGTTCCTTCGCGCGCGGGAAGGCCGAGATCACGGCCACCGCCAGCATGGTTTTTGTGGGCAACATCAACCAGAGTGTGGAGAGCCTGGTCAAGACCTCGCACCTGCTCGCGCCTTTCCCTCCGGCGATGATCGACACGGCCTTTTTTGACCGCGTCCATGCCTATATCCCCGGCTGGGAAATCCCCAAGTTCCGCCCCGAGAGCTTCACGACCCAGTACGGCTTCATCGTGGACTACCTCGCGGAGTGGGTGCGTGAATTGCGCAAGGTGTCCTTCGCAGACGCCATCGACGCGCACTTCCGGCTGGGCAACAACCTGAACCAGCGCGACGTGCGGGCGGTGCGCAAGACGACCTCCGGCCTGCTCAAGCTCCTGCACCCGGACGGTCAGTGCGGCAAGGAGGACGTCCGCGACGCCCTGGTGTACGCCTTGGGCGTGCGCCGCCGGGTCAAGGAACAGCTCAAGAAGATCGGCGGCATGGAGTTCTACGACGTGCACTTCAGCTACCTCGACCTAGAGACCCTCGAGGAACACTTCGTGACCCTGCCCGAGCAGTCGAGCGGCGCCCTGATTCCCGAGGGGCCCCTGCAGGCGGGCCACGCCCACGCGGTCAGCCCGTCGGACGGCGGCATGCTGGGCCTCTACCGGGTAGAACTCCAGACCACTCCCGGCAGCGGCAAGCTGGTTCGGACTGGCACGGCCAGCGCGTCGGCGGTCCGCGACGCGGTCAACATTGCCTTCAACTACTTCAAGGCAAATTCCAGTCGAGTCAGTGGCAGTATCCACCCCGACGGGTCGGACTACCTGCTGCACCTGGTGGACGTGCAGGGAAACGGCGCACCGGAGTACATCAGTCTGGCCCTCCTGATCTCGCTGTGTTCCGCCGCGCTGGGAAAGCCCCTCCAGCCGCAACTCGTGCTGCTGGGGCAGATGACGCTGGGCGGCACCATCAGTCCAGTGGAGAACCTCGCCGCGAGCCTGCAGTTGGCACTGGACGCCGGAGGAAGGCGGGTGCTGCTCCCCATGAGTTCCGCTGCCGACCTGGCCACCGTGCCCCCGGAACTCTTCTCCAAATTCCAGGTGACCTTTTACAGCGACCCGGTGGACGCGGTGTTCAAGGCGCTGGGCGTGCAGTGAAGCCGACGAGCACGCGAGCTGGCTGCCTCACCTGAAAACAGCATTCCAGGCCGCAAATGTGATGGCGGAGTCAGAACGTGAGCGATAACTTAACTGCACGTGCTCGGCTCCCATATTTCGGTCCCTCAGAGAGGCGCTTGACCTTGCGAACCTACCCGCTGTTTCTGCTTTCCTGCGCGCTGCTGAGCGGCGCCGCGGCTCAATCGACATCTGGCACAGCGTCCGCTGTCCAGGTCGACAAAACTTTTCTGGCCACTGAGGCCGAGCGGCTGTCGTCGGCCATCGCCGAGGCGGTCACTGCGGTGGGCGGCGATCTCGACCGCCAGCACGTCCATCTCGTCTTCGCCTTCAGCACAGGCCACTTTGCCAAGGACCCCCGGATGGCCGAGGCCGCGCGGGTCGTGGCCTCAGATGTCGCGGAGCAGACCCTCGTCAATGGGGATCAGCTGAGCTCTTATGCCTGGGAAATGAGTGTCTGGCCGCACAAAGGTCAGGCGCTCAACCCCTTTCAAGTGGGTGAGGACCGCTCGGCCCTCCGCGCCTCCTTCCAGGATCTCTGGCCGCGCTCGGTCCAGGCGGGAAGTCGGGGCGGCCACGACACGGAAGCCGCCATCGCCCAGATCACCGGCGACCTTGGCGAATCCACCAACGCCGTCGTGGTCCTCCTGACCAACACGGCGGCCAGTGTTGTCGGTGAACGCGACCAGCAGACCATCGGGGAGAATGACCCCGGATATCTCTCGGCGCTGGAGCGCTGGAACCGCGTCAAGACCAGTGCCACGACCGGGGCGACCCTGCAATTGCAGGTGGACCCCGACCGTCCCGGCCGCACCTTCGACGCGGTCATTGTGGTCCCCCAGGCTTTCAGGGGCGAGGCGCTGGACGCCAGCCGCGCAGACCTGGTGCGCGCCGTCGCCGGGGAAGCACCGCTCACAGAGCAGGACACGCCGGCTGGCAACCGCTGGCTTCTGCCTGCCCTGGTGCTGCTTGGCGGCGCGGGCCTGGCCGCCTTTTTCCTTACCCGGCGGCGCTCTGCTGGTGGGGCGGGGGGCGGCCGCTCTGCCGCGCGCGGCACCTGGGAACTGCAGATTGCGGGGCGCAGCTTTCCGGTGCAGAGCGTTCCTGAGGGGGAACCGGTGTGCATCATCTGCGGACCTGGGTACCCGGCACCTCCGTCCAATCCCGGCTATGTCCTGCTCTCCGGTGTGGATCTGCCCCCGGTGAAGCTACTGACCATCCGGCGCACGGGAAGCGCGCTGACCCTTCAACCCGACCTGGATGTGACGCTGGAAGACGGCACCCCACCCTCCTTCCCAGCGGGCAAAGACGCCGACTACACCATCAACCTCAAGGGCCGCGCCGCCACCAAGCCCCATCTTCCCCCCAGGCCGTTTAAGGCCACCGTCAATCTCGCCGTCCGGCCGCAGGAGAACTGAATGCGCAACATGGAAGTCACCAAAACCCTCGTCATCGGCCTCGGCAGCACGGGAACCCGTGTGGCCAACAACCTGCTGCGCCGCCTGGACTGGCAGTACGGTGCGGCCGGCCGCGCCCCCTGGGTGGAGTTCATGGCCATCGAGACCAACAACAACGAGCCTTCGCCGCTGCGTGCTCGCGGCGACTTCTTCCCGATCGGCCTGGACGCCCGAATCTACGGTCAGATCCTGCAAGACCCCCAGAGCTACCGCAAGATCAACCTCGAGAGCTGGGCGGACATGACCACCCTGCGCAAGCTCAAGGACACCGAGGGCGGTGCGGGCAACATCCGCATGATCGGGCGGCTCACCTTCATGACCGACCCCAACTTCACCACCATCAAGCGGGCCCTGCAAGACCGGATCAACCGCCTGCGCAAGCTGCAGAGCAGCGAGGCCCAGGAGCGGCGCGGCCCCCTGCATGACGGTTCCAACCCCACCCTCAGCTTCGCGTCGGGTGGCGAAATCCGCGTGTTTGTCGTGGGCACGCTCTGCGGCGGTACCGGAAGCGGACTGCTCCCCGATTTCGGGTATTTCGTGAAGTCTCTTCCCCTGAAGGAGACCGAGAAGGTCATCGGCATCTTTACGCTGCCGCACGAGAACCTGACCTCGGTGACCGCTTCGAACGCCGACCGCTTGAAGAAAAATGCGTACCACGCCCTGCTCGAACTCAACCACTACCACCAGAGCCAGGGTGGACAGTTGACGCCCATCCAGTACCCCGATGGAACCCAGGCCAACATGGGGCTTGAGCCGTATGACCTGCCCTACCTCGTCAGCCCGTCGGCGCCGTCGAAGACGGCTGAGGCGGAACTGAACGAGCTGGTGGCCGACCGCATCTTTATCAACATCATCAGTCCGGAGTCCGACCCCTACAGCACTGCAGTGGATGCACCGCAACCCGACCGGGATCACCAGGCGCACGTCTTCTCCACCTTCGGGCTGTCGGTCGTGGAGTTTCCCGCGGCGCAGATTGCGGAAGCGGCGGCCAAGAAGCTGCTGCTCGGGGCCCTGAAGGAATGGCATGCCCACAAACCCGACCGGGTCAGTGACCTCACCACGGCGATCGGGACCGACTGGGGCAGCCTGGTGCCTGCCTATCTGCAGCAGCCGCCCGAGGACTGGCAGAAGGAAGTGACCGCCGCCGTGAACAGCGAACTCGGCGCGGCCAAACTGGACTTCGGCAAGCTCGACCGGTCGCTGGCCTCGCTGCGGCAGGCGGTGGCGCCGGACGGGGCGCTCTCCGACCAGCTCCGGGCCCGGCGGGATCAGGTTACCGAGCGCATCTATCAGGCCTTCTCGGATCATGCGGCCGAGGTGCTGCTCGACCGCACGCGTGGCCCACGGGTTCTGGCGGCCGAGGTCGAATACCTGCTGGAAGGCCTGCAAGGCCTGCATGAAGCTGCCCGCGCGAACACGGCCGTCTCACAGGCCGAGGCCGCCGACGCCTGGGACAAGGTGGAGACGCAGGTGGGGCGGCTCAAGGCCGAGGTGGGGCGCGTCAGCTTCCTGAACAAGAACCGCAGCAAGATCGAGGCTGCGCAAAACGACCTGCGGTCGGCCATGCGGGCCTTCGCCAAGATTCAGATGGAGTCGGCGCTCTACGCCAGCATCCAGACCCACCGCAAGTACGGTGAGATCGATTTCGGTGTGGCCGAACATCTGCAGCGCCTGCTGCAGCAGGTGCAGAGCAACCTCAGCAGCCTCGACAGCCGCATCACGGCGGTCAAAAACAGGCTCGCTGCCGATGTTGAGGCCAAATCCGCGACCCTCCCGCCGGTGAACGGTCTGGTGCTGTTCGAGCCGCGCACGACCGTGCAGGAGGAATACGCCCGCGCCCTGGAAGCCGGGAAGACCAGCAGCGTGCAGCACCTTGACAACATCGAAGCGCGGCATTTCGAGGAGTTGATCCGCGGCTGGACGGATCTGCCCGGCGTGGTCGTGCCGTCCTCACGGCAACTCGAACGCACCTGGATCAGCGCGCCCTTCGACCCGCGCGGCGAGCACCTGCTGCCAGCCGAGACCATGAGCCGGCTGCTGTCTCAGGCATCGCGCCCCTTCAGCGCTGTGCTGGCCCAGGAAAATGTGGTGGAACGGGTGAGCCGCGAACGCGAGCTGCGCCCCACCCTTGATGGGCAACTCCACAACGCCGCCGAGCGGGCACGGCCCTTCCTGCACCTCAACAAGCAAAAGGCCGTGGAGGGCAACCGCAGCCCGATCATGGAGCGGGAGTCGGTGTTCATCCCCGCTGACACGAACCCCATGAGCGTTGCAGCGTTCAAGGGCGTCGTGGCCAATGTCTTTTCCAGCACCAACGGGCGCGACGCCGTCTCGGCGGACCCCACCCGGGCACTGTTCTTGCAGGAGTACTTCCGGTTTCCGCTGCGCGGCCTCGACCAGGTGCTGGGCTCTGGCGGCCTGCACAGCGCCGAGTGTCAGGACTTCCCGACCTTCCACACCCGCCGGGACGTGCAGTGGTACGGCCTCTCCCGCCGCGAGGCCCAGCTGCTCGAGGACGCCGAAGAAGCCCTGATCATCGGGGTGCTGCTCGGCGAACTCACCATTCGCAACGGCATCGTGATGCCCTGGACACCCACCGGCTTTGGTGACCGTGATTTCCGGCGCCTTCCCATCAACCTCGCGGAAGCTGCACGGGTGCTGGCCCGCGGTGAGCAGGATCAGGACGGCTTCTCGCTGCTCGGCGCTCTGCCGACCCTCCAGGCCCGCATTGACCATCACTGGAAGCGGCCAGAGCTCGACCCCGCCCAGAGCAGCCAGGAGTTCGTGCAGCAGCTCCAGACCCGCCTGGGTGAGTTTTACCGTCAGGGTCGTGCCGGTCAGATTCAGGGCTGGGGCGATCAGGCCTGGGCGGGCGAGCGGCTCTCCAAGTTCACTGCCAAACACACCTCTTTGCACGAGGCGACCATGTTGCTGTACCCGCCGCCTGCCGCGACGGTCAATGCCCTCACCCTGCGCAAGGACCAGCAGGGGCGCTGGGGTGGGTACGCCCCGAAAGACGGCCTCTACTGCCCGCAGTGTGGGGGTCTGGTCGGCGAGGACGTGCAGGACGCGGCCCGTAACGGCTGGCGCTGCTTTACGGATTCGTCGCACTACTACGGGCCGGGGGCTGCTTGAACACCGAGGTGATCTTCCCAGACAACGGTGCCATCCAGGGGATGCTGCTGGGGATCGCCGTGCTGTTCGGGTTTGGTGTGTGGCAGTGGTGGAAGGCCCATACCCGGCTCAGCCGCGAGCTGGCCGCGGCCCGGCGGCTGCTGGGCAGTACAGCGCTGAAGTTAAGCGTGAACTCGGCCAAGGTGCTGCTGGGAAAAGACCACGCTTCCCTGCCCGGTCGGCTGATCACCGCCATGGTGAATCACAACGGGCTGGCCTTTGCTCGCCCTGCCGACGCCCTGGAGCCCGCGCTGGATGAGGTCGGCCGCATCAATGCCGCGGCCCGGACCGTGCCCAACCTGCTGCTGCTCGCTGGGTTGGTCACGACGGTGGTAGGTCTGATCTACACCCTGGTCAGCCTGGGGCCGCAGATCAAGGGCGCCATCGAGGCGGCCAACCCCGCGGAAGTCAGCCAGGCGCTGGGGATGACCCTCCAGGAAATGAGTGCGGCGTTCGCCGGCACCTTCTGGGGAGTCGCGCTGGCCCTGGTGCTGCAGGGTCTGAATGCCTGGAGTGGCATTCGGGCCGGTCAGCTCAGCGGTGAACTGGACGCCGTCAGTACCCAGTTCGCTCCCCTGGTCTATCCCGCGGGCACCGAGAAGCAGTTGCAGAGCCTGCAGGACCTGGTGAGCCGCACCGAGGAGTTCCTCTCCCAGACCCATACAGCCATCGTGAAGACCAGCGAGGACTTTGCGCGCGTCCTGACTCAGGCGGGCAGTGTGATTGAGGCCAGCCTGAAAACGCTGCAAAGCACGTCGCAGGAAGTGGCTGTGGCCCTCAAGACGGCCAGCGGGGACGTCAAGGTCAGCAGCGACCGCCTGAATAAGGCCGTCGAGACGATGCAGCAGCACCGTCAGGATTACCGCAACATCTACTCGCAGTTCAACGACATGTTTACGCAGTCCATGGCGGCCCTCCGGGAGCACAGCGACAGTCAGCTGGGCGAGATTCGCACCCTGCAGGCCAATTTCGACAAATCGGGGGCGCAGATTATCGAGCGGCTCCTTGATGTGGGGTCCACCCTTCACTCGGTGGGCGACCAGCTGGCCTTCAGCCAGGGGGAGTACGCCGGCAGCACAGAGATGATCGCGGGGACCATCCGGGACGGCTTCGTTGACCTCTACAGCAACATCGGTAGCACGCTTTCGCGCTACACCACCGAGGTGAACACGGTGGGGCAGCACTTTGAGACCCTTTCGAAGCAGTTGGAGGGGACAGCCCAGGCCAGTCAACACCTGCAGCGCGCCCTGATCGCCAAAGACGACGCGGAAGTCACCCGTGCCCGCGACCAGCAGCAGCAG
>NZ_WBSL01000009.1 GCF_009377345.1 Deinococcus terrestris
GTGCTGCTGCGCGGCGTCGCTCGCGACGACGTGGAGCGCGGACAGGTGCTGGCCAAGCCGGGCAGCATCAAGCCGCACACCAAGTTCGAGGCCAGTGTGTATGTGCTGAGCAAGGACGAGGGTGGACGTCACAGCGCTTTCTTCGGCGGGTACCGTCCTCAGTTCTACTTCCGCACGACGGACGTGACGGGCGTGGTGGAGCTGCAAGAGGGCGTGGAGATGGTGATGCCCGGGGACAACGTGACCTTCACGGTGGACCTGATCAAGCCCATCGCCATGGAAGAAGGCCTGCGCTTCGCCATCCGTGAAGGCGGACGCACCGTCGGCGCCGGCGTCGTCACCAAGGTCCTGGAGTAAGCTCTAACCCCCACAGGGAGAAGGCCGATTGCGGCCTTCTCCTTCTTTTGTGGCCTGTGGGTGGACACTGCCCCCCGCACTGCCTATAATCCCAATGTTGCCCGCCCCAAGGCGGGCTTTTACCAGCGCCGCTTCCCCCGAGGGGCGGAGGGCTGGGAGCGCCAGTCCCGTAGGGGGCACGCGCGAAAGGAGCAGCATCATGGCGAAAGACGGACCGCGCATCATCGTGAAGATGGAAAGCACCGCTGGCACGGGCTTTTACTACACGACCACCAAGAACCGCCGCAACACGCAGGCCAAGATGGAGCTGCGCAAGTATGACCCCGTGGCGAAAAAGCACGTCGTGTTCAAGGAAAAGAAGGTCTGAGTCCCTGGCCGGGTCTGCCTCTTTCGGGGCAGTGCCCGGCCCTGGCTCTGACCCTTCGCCCCACGTCATGACGGGCAAGGTGAGCGCATGAATCTGATGCAGTATTTGCGGGATTCCCGCGCCGAACTCGCCAAGGTCACCTGGCCGACCCGCCAGGGAGTCATCGAGGGCACGCAGGCCGTGCTGATCTTTGTGGTGGCGCTGACCCTGATTGTGTTCGCGATGGACTCCCTGTTCGGCTTCCTCGTGCGGGCGGCGCTGCCATGAGCATTGAGTGGTACGCCGTTCACACCTACGTGGGTCAGGAAGACCGCGTGCAGCAGCACCTGCTGGAGCGTGCCCGCAAGCTGGGCATGCACCACACCAAGATCTTTCAGGTGCTGCAACCCACCGAAAAGGCTGTCGAGCTTCAGGAAGGCGGCAAAAAGGTCGAGGTCGAGCGTAAACTCTTTCCCGGCTACGTCTTCGTGCAGATGGATGTCGAGGACGACGACGCGCCCGGCGAACTCGGCGAGTCCTGGGAAGTTGTGCGCGGCACGAGCGGCGTGACCGGCTTTGTCGGCACCGCCACCCGCCCGGTGCCCCTTTCCCCCGAGGAAGTGCAGCGCCTGCTGGCCTCGGTCGGCGTGGCGGCCCAGGCCCCGGAAGAGGCGGCCCCCCGCATCAAGGTCGACCTGAAACCCGGCGACATGGTCCGGGTCACGGGCGGTCCTTTCGCCGACTTCAGCGGCGTGGTGAGCGAGGTCAACGCTCCGCAGGCCAAGGTCAAGGTACTGGTCAGCATCTTCGGGCGCGAAACGCCGGTCGAACTCGACTTCGCGCAGGTCAGCAAGTAAGTCCCTGGGGCGCGGGGCTTGGCAGACAAGCCCCGCGCCCTGTACACTGCCAAAGTTGCTGTCCGGCGGCCCCCCAGGGCTGATGAGCAGCGCTTAGCGCCAGCACCCCGCCGATCCGCGTGACCGGCCGGGGGAGCTAAGGAGGACACATGAAGAAAGTCACTGGGCTTGTCAAGCTCCAACTGCCCGCGGGCAAGGCCACTCCGGCCCCCCCCGTCGGCCCTGCGCTGGGTCAGTACGGCGCGAACATCATGGAGTTCACGAAGGCGTTCAACGCGCAGACGGCCGACAAGGGGGACGCGATCATCCCCGTCGAGATCACCATCTACGCCGACCGCTCGTTTACCTTCATCACCAAGACCCCCCCGATGAGCTACCTGATCCGCAAGGCGGCGGGACTCCAGAAGGGCAGCGCGACCCCCAACAAGGCCAAGGTCGGCAAGCTGAACTGGGATCAGGTCCTGGAAATCGCCAAGACCAAGATGCCCGACCTCAATGCGGGCAGCGTGGAAGCTGCCGCGCAGACGGTGGCCGGAACCGCCCGCTCCATGGGCGTGACCATTGAGGGGGCTCCCAATGCCTAAGCACGGCAAGCGCTACCGCGCCCTGGTCGAGAAGGTCGACCGTAACAAGCAGTACACCATCGACGAGGCCGCCGCGCTCGTGAAGGAACTGGCGACTGCCAAGTTCGACGAGACGGTGGAAGTGCACTTCCGCCTCGGCATTGACCCCCGCAAGAGCGACCAGAACGTGCGCGGTACGGTCGCCCTTCCTCACGGCACCGGCCGCAGCGTGCGCGTGGCCGTGATTACCAAGGGGGACAACGTGGCCGCTGCAGAGGCGGCGGGCGCCGACGTGGTCGGCAGCGACGAGCTGATCGAGCGCATCGCGGGCGGCTTCATGGAGTTCGACGCCGTCGTGGCGACGCCCGACATGATGGCGCAGGTCGGCCAGAAGCTCGCGCGTCTGCTGGGGCCGCGGGGCCTCTTGCCCAACCCCAAGAGCGGCACCGTCGGCCCCGACGTGGCGGGCATGGTGCGCGGCCTCAAGGCCGGACGTATCGAGTTCCGCAACGACAAGACCGGCGTGGTGCACGCGCCCATCGGCAAGGCCAGCTTCGAGCCGGGCAACCTCAGCGCCAACTATCAGGCGCTGGTGTCGGCCCTGGAAGCCGCCAAGCCGGGCAGTGCCAAGGGCGTGTACCTCCGCAGCGCGTACCTCACCAGCACGATGGGGCCGAGCATTCCCCTCACGCTGAGCACGCAGGCCCAGGCCTGATTCCCCCTGGGGAGGGGCGCGGTCCTCTCCCCCTGACTTCAGCACCCCGGTGCGCTCCTTGCACCTTCCTAATCTCGGCACCGTAGACAGCGGGGACCCTTGCCAGGTTTAAACATCCCGCCGAGTTGTCAGGGCGCGAGAGTGCGTACCTGGACTTGTTCACCACCAAGGAGGTTCCCAGTGGCGAACGCACGCAATCAGCAGAACCTGAGCAGCCTTCAGGAGAGCCTCACCGGGATCGAGACGTTCTACGTCGTCGATTACCAGGGGCTGACCGCCGGGCAGCTCAGCCGCCTGCGCAAGGACATCCGCGAGCGCGGTGGGCAGCTTATCGTCGCCAAGAACACCCTGATCCACCTCGCCCTGCAGGGCAGCGGTCAGGACTTCAGCGAAACCCTGCGCGGGCCGAGCGCCCTCGTGCTGGCCCAGGATGATCCCGCCGGGGTCGCCAAGGCCCTGAGCGACGCCGCCAAGGGCAACGACCGCGGTATTCCCGCCATGAAGGGCGGCCTCGTCGAGGGGCGCCGCGTGGACGTGGCGGTCATCGAGCGCCTGGCCAGCCTGGGCAGCAAGCAGAGCCTTCAGGGCGAATTCGTGGGTGTGCTCTCCAGCCACCTGTCGAGCTTTGTCGGCATCCTGGAAGCCTACCAGGAGAAGCTGGGCGGCGGCAGTAGCGCCGAAGCCCAGGGCTAAGCGCCCCTTTTTTCCCACCCCTTTTCACCAATCCATCCACCGGAGGACATCACCATGGCTTACGACAAGCAGGCTCTGATCGACCAGCTCAGCACCCTCACCATCATGGAACTCGCCGACCTCATCGACGGCCTCAAGGAAACCTGGGGCGTGACCGCAGCTGTGGCCGTCTCGGGTGGCGGCGCCGCCGCCGCTGCGCCCGTCGAGGAGAAGACCGAGTTTGACGTCGTGCTGATCGATGCGGGCTCCAGCAAGATCAACGTCATCAAGGAAATCCGCGCCATCACGGGCTTGGGGCTGAAGGAAGCCAAGGACCTCAGCGAGAAGGGCGGCGCCCTCAAGGAAGGCGTCAGCAAGGACGACGCCGAGAAGATGAAGGCGCAGCTCGAAGCCGCTGGCGCCCGCGTCGAGCTGAAGTAGTCCCTCTTTCCCACCGGGAGTGCAGCCCCCTGCGAGAGCGGGGGGTTTTCCTTTGCCCTCTACGTGATGGACATTACGATTCCTGGCAGGGTTCCGGGGCATAGTGGCCGAGTTGTTTTCCAGGCAGATTCCTCAGCGGGGCGCGGTAAACAGTGCGCGCTTCCGTTTCTGTCGGTTGGAAAGCAGCCAGGAGTCACCATGGCAGTAGGCAGAGTGAAGTGGTTTAACGCGGAAAAGGGTTACGGATTCATCGAGACGGAAGGCAGCGAGGACGTGTTCGCACACTTCAGCGCCATCCAGGCTCAGGGCTTCAAGAAGCTCAACGAGGGCGACGAGGTCGAGTTCGAAATCGAAGCTGGCCAGCGCGGCAAGGGTCCCCAGGCCAAGAACATCGTCGTGACGAAGGCCGCCCCGGCCCCCGCCTACGGCGACCGTCCGGCCCCCCGCCGCGACAACAACCGCTGGTAATTCGAGACTTATCCATTCAAGCCCCCAGCCGTGAGGTTGGGGGTTTTTGTTGCTCTGACCAGTTCCACCGGCCTGTGGGGGCCGTGCGTCCGGAAAGCTCCATTCCTCTCCTGCCCCGCTCGTTATGAGGTAAAACGCTCTCCAGTCCCCTAGTGAAAACCTACTGAGGGCCTGTTCATCCAGCGTTCGGTATGTTTCCGCCGCGTCCCGCACTAGCTCGGGCAGTGAATGGCCGAAGTGCAGTTCCGCGACACCCTCAGTTATACCGGCCGATGCGGGAGGCCTGGTAGAAAAGCGAGAGGATAACCTCGCCTTCGTCGTCGTGCTCGAATTTCAGTCACTCAGGAGCGTGTCCTTCCGTCCGGCGACTGACCGTCCTGCAGCGTCACTGCCTCCGGCTCACCGCAGCTCCCGGCGCAGCCCGGCAGCCATCTGGAACCATTCGCGCTCCTGCCGCTTGTACAGGGGCGTGGCGCGGCGTTCGGTCTTGTCCATCGCGTCGAGAAGGGCTGCGGCCTCCTCTCGTCTCCCCTGCCCCAGCAGGAAAGCGGCGTAGCGGGCGCGGGGTTCCTCGGTGGTCGCGGCGGTCATCGCCTCGCGGTAGGTCGCGTCGGCGTCCTGGGTCTTGCCCTGGGCGGCCTGGGCCTGAGCGAGCAGGGTGAGCGTGCGGGTGCGGGTGGCCGCGCTGGTGCGCAGGTCGACGCGTTCCAGCAGCGCCTCGGCGGCATCGGGTTTCCCACGGGCCAGGTCCAGCTCGGCGCTGGTCAGCAGCACGACCGGATCATCGGCATAGATGCCCGTCAGCAGCGGGTGGAGGGTGGCCTGCGCCTCCTCAGGGCGCCCGGCCCGCGCTTGCAAGGCGGCGAGATCGGTCCGGTGGGCGAGGGTGTCGCTCTCCGAGAGCCGGTCCTGCGCCTCGCGGATGCGGGTGTCGAGCGGCTTGATGGCCTCGACCCCACGGGCGACCGCCTGACCCGCGACCTGACCCCGGCCCCGCAGCCAGGGGATAAAGACCATAAAGGTGTACAGGACCGAGCCGAGCATCCCGAACAGGCTGCCGAACAAGGCCCCGAACGCCAGCAGGAACATCCAGAAGATCGGTTGCCGGGTCATGATGGCGTGGACGAGGCCCACCACCGCCAGGCCGCGAATCACGGTGTAGATCAGGGGAAGATACGGTTGCAGGACGTCCACCCGGCCATCCTAAAGCAGTGGCCCCGGCCAGGCGTCCCTGGTGGGGGGCAAGCGGGCATTGACCCGGTGTGCCCTGCCCCCCTATACTGGCCTGTGGCCGACCACGATGGGTTGGACAGGAGCGCTTTGCCCCGTAGCAGACTCCACAACTGAAGTTTCAACGCGGGAGCGCAGCCGACAAGAGAGGCTGTGGTCCCGGCTGCGCCTTTTACCCGCCCCGGAAGGCCGCAGCGTGCACGACCCAGGGTGCGCGAGGTGTGAATGACCCTGACGAACCAGAAACCGCGCATCGAGCGGTTCGGTGAGATCACCGAAGTGATCCCGCTGCCCGAACTGACCGAGGTGCAGGTCAACTCCTTCAAGGCCTTTTTGCAAGACGACCGCGCCCCCGATGGGCGCGACAACGCGGGGCTCCAGAGCGCTTTCCGCGAGGTCTTTCCCATCGACGAAACCGAGAAGGGCCGCTCGACGGGTCTGGTGCTGGACTTCTTGGAATACCGCCTCGGTGAAGCGCCCTACACCCCCGAGGAATGCCGCGAGAAGGACCTGACCTATCAGGCCCCGATGTACGCCAAGCTCCAGCTGATCCATAAGGACTCCGGGCTGATCAAGGAAGATCAGGTGTTCCTGGGCGACCTGCCGCTGATGACCGACGACGGTTCCTTCGTGATCAACGGGGCCGACCGCGTGGTGATCTCGCAGATCCACCGCTCGCCCGGCGTGTACTTCACGTCCTCCTACAAGGGGATCAAGAAGCTGTACACGGCGGCGATCATCCCCATGCCCAAGCGCGGCCCCTGGATCGAGCTGGAGTTCGCGGGCGGCGTGCTGGAGATGAAGGTCAACAAGCGCAAGTTCCCGGTGGCGATGCTGCTGCGGGTGCTGGGTTACGACGACGCCCAGCTGCGGGCGCTCTTCACCGAGTTCGACGCTGACCTCGAACTGCCCGAGGACAAGAGCGCGGGCATGAGCGCCGACGAGGCGCTGCTGCGCCTGTTCACCGTGCTGCGCCCCGGCGACCCGCCCAAGCGCGACAAGGCGATCCAGTACCTCTACGGCCTGCTGGCCGATCCCAAGCGCTATGACCTGGGCGACCCTGGCCGCTTCAAGATGAACACCAAGCTGGGCACCTCCCGGCAGGAGCGCACGCTGCTGACCTTCCAGGACGGCCGCTTCAGCGACGCCGGGCTGGTGGACACCATCCGCTACCTGATGGCGCTCCAGCACGGCCTGGAAGCGGTGACCATCGGGGCCGATGAGGACGGCGTGGCGAACGAAGTACCCGTTACCGAGGACGACATCGACCACCTCGGCAACCGCCGCGTGCGGACGGTGGGCGAGCTGCTCGCCGACCAGCTGCGCGTGGGCATGGGCCGGATGGCGCGGGGCGTGCGCGAGCGGATGCTGCTCGGGAACCCCGACGCGGCGACCCCCACCAAGCTGGTGAACAACCGCCCCATCGTGGCGGCGATGCGCGAGTTCTTCGGGCGCAGCCAGCTCTCGCAGTTCAAGGACCAGACCAACCCGCTCTCCGACCTGCGCCACAAGCGCCGCATCTCGGCCCTGGGGCCGGGGGGCCTGACGCGTGAACGCGCGGGCTTCGACGTGCGCGACGTGCACCGCACGCACTACGGGCGCATCTGCCCCATCGAGACGCCGGAAGGCGCGAACATCGGCCTGATCTCCTCGCTGTCCTCGTACTCGAAGGTCAACGAGCTGGGCTTTATCGAGGCGCCGTACCGCCGGGTCGAGAACGGGCGCGTCACCGACGACGTGGTCTACATGACCGCCGACATCGAGGACCGCTACACCATCGCGCAGGCGAACTCGCCGCTGAACGCGGACGGCACCTTCGCCGACGAGCGCGTGCTGGCCCGCCGCAAGGGCGACCCCCTCCTGTACACGCCCGACGAAGTGGACTTCATGGACGTGTCGCCCAAGCAGATCGTCTCCATCAACACCAGCCTGATTCCCTTCCTGGAACACGACGACGCCAACCGGGCGCTGATGGGCTCGAACATGCAGTCGCAGGCCGTGCCGCTCATCCGCGCCGACAGCCCCGCCGTGGGCACGGGCGTCGAGGAGCGCGTGGTGAGCGACTCCGGCACCAGCGTGATCAGCGACGTGAACGGTCGCGTGAGCTACGTGGACTCGCGCGTCATCCAGGTGACGCTGACCGAGGACGCGCCGCAGGCCGGAATGGTGACGGGCAACATCCGCACCTTCGAGCTCGTGCGCTTCACGCGGTCGAACCAGGGCACCAACCTCGACCAGCACCCCATCGTGAACGTGGGCGACGAGATCGTGCGCGGGCAGGTCATCGCGGACGGCCCGGCCTCCGACCTTGGGCGCCTCGCGCTCGGGCAGAACATCACCATCGCGATCATGCCCTTCGACGGCTTCAACTTCGAAGACGCGATCTGCATCTCCGAGGGGCTGGTCCGCAAGGACTTCTACACCTCGGTCCACATCGAGAAGGACGAGATCGAGGCCCGCGACACCAAGCTCGGCCCGGAGAAGATCACCCGCGACATCCCCGGCCTCAGTGAAGCGGCGCTGCGTGACCTTGACGAGGACGGCATCGTGCGCGTGGGGGCGGAAGTCAAGCCCGGCGACATCCTCGTCGGCAAGACCAGCTTCAAGGGCGAGTCCGAGCCGACCCCCGAAGAGCGGCTGCTGCGCTCGATCTTCGGCGAGAAGGCCCGCGAGGTGAAGGACACCTCCCTGCGCGTGCAGTCCGGTCAGGGCGGCATCGTGGTGAAGACCGTGCGCTTCCGCCGGGGCGACGAGGGTGTGGACCTCAAGCCCGGCGTGCGCGAGATGGTGCGCGTGTACGTGGCCCAGAAGCGCCAGCTTCAGGTCGGCGACAAGGTGGCGAACCGCCACGGGAACAAGGGCGTGGTCTCCAAGATCCTGCCCCCCGAGGACATGCCCTACCTGGAAGACGGGACCCCGGTGGACCTCGTTTTCAACCCGCTCGGCGTGCCCTCGCGCATGAACCTCGGTCAGATTCTGGAAACGCACCTCGGCGAGGTGGCTCGCCTGACCGGGCAGAAGTTCGTGACGCCCGTGTTCGACTCCGCGACCGAAGTGGCGATCAAGGAGATGCTGGAAGTCGCTGCCGCCGAACGCCTGCAACGGCGCAAGGACGAGGGCTTCGAGGTGGACAAGCGCGAGCAGGAAGTGCTGGAGCGTGCCGGGAAGCTGGGCGTGATCAACGCGCCGGGCGAGGACTACGAGCCTGCCCAGATGCAGCTCGCCCGCACCGGCAAGAGCATCCTGTTCGACGGGCGCACCGGCGAGCCGATCTCCGGCCCGGTCGTGGTGGGCACCATGTACGTCATGAAGCTCTACCACATGGTCGAGGACAAGCTGCACGCCCGCTCGACCGGCCCCTACAGCCTCATCACCCAGCAGCCGCTGGGCGGCAAGGCGCAGTTCGGCGGCCAGCGCTTCGGCGAGATGGAAGTGTGGGCACTCGAGGCCTACGGCGCGGCGCACACCCTGCAGGAGATGCTGACGATCAAGTCCGACGACATCGACGGACGCGACGCCGCCTACCAGAGCATCGTCAAGGGTGAAGAAGTCTCCGGCAGCACCATCCCCGAGTCCTTCAAGGTGCTTGTCAAGGAGCTGCACTCCCTCGGCCTCGATGTCGAGGTGCTCGACAACGGGGACCGTCCGGTGGACATCTTTGAAGGGATGATGCCGAAGCGCTGAGTACCTGATGAAGCGGCAAGTTGGCCTGACCTACCTCATCCTCGGCATCGTCATGCTGGTCGTCTGTTGGAATCAATGGAAGGCCAGCGCTGGATACGACCTTGGAGAAGTGAGCATCCTCCTCGTCCTCGTAACGATTATGGCCGTCGGCATCACATGGCTCGGCTGGCATTACCTAGGACGGGCAAACCAGGAACAGGCCAGCTCGCACAAGGCGACCGCTCTCAAGAAGCAGGAGCATGAATGAAAGATTTCAACAAGGTCCGTATCGCGATCGCCAGCCCCGCCCGCATCCGCGAGTGGAGCTTCGGCGAGGTCGAGAAGCCGGAAACCATCAACTACCGCACCCTGAAGCCTGAGCGCGAGGGCCTCTTCGACGAGCGCATCTTCGGGCCGATGAAGGATTACGAGTGCGCCTGCGGCAAGTACAAGCGCCAGCGCTACGAGGGCAAGGTCTGCGAGCGCTGCGGCGTCGAGGTGACGAGCAGCAAGGTGCGCCGCTACCGCATGGGCCATATCGACCTCGCCACGCCTGCCGCGCACATCTGGTACGTGAAGGACACGCCCAGCAAGATCGGCACTCTGCTCGACCTGTCGGCCGGGCAACTGGAAAAGGTTCTGTACTTCTCCTCCTTCCTGGTGACCGACCCCCGCAACGCGCAAAAGGACGGGCGCCCGCTCAAGCGCGGCGAACTGCTCAGCGACGACGAGTACCGCGAACTGCGCTTCGGGCGGCAGGAGACGTACACCATCCCCAACGGGCAGGAAGCCGTCATCCGTGACGGCGAGTACGTGACGCGTGGGCAGACCCTGGGCGGCAACGTGGTCTCCAAGATGGACGGCCTCGCGCAGTACCGCTTCCCCCGCCGCGCCGAGATCGCCTACGCCGAGCAGGTCGAGGCCTCGCTGCCCCTGCCCGCCGACGTGCTGGTCGAGCAGGAGACGTTCCGTGCGGGCGAGATTCTGGCCGAGCTGGAAGCGGACGTGACGATCACGGCGCCCGTGGACGGGACCGCTTTCCTGCACGACATGGGCGAGGACTCCGTGATGGTGGAGATCCGCGACACCACCACCGCCCCCGACGAGGACACCGCCGCGCCCCAGGGCGACGTGCTGGCCCGCGTGTATGTCCCGCACGGGATGAACGTGGCCGTGGCCGAAGGCGAGATCGTGGAAGCGGGCAGCGTCCTTGCGAGCGCCTCGGCGGGCGACCGCCTGCGCGTGAGCCGCGACAGCCGCCTTTCCGACGTCACCTTCCCCAAGAAGAAGGGGGACGTGAAGGTCACCGCGCACTGGACCCGCCGCGCCGAGTACCGCATCGAGCCGCAGATGCACGTGCTCGTCGGGGACGGCTCGGAGGTCCGCGCCGGGCAGAAGGTCGTCGGCGCGATCGACAAGGAAGAAGAGGTCATCGCGGAAGCCGACGGCGTGATCACCCTGCACGCCCCCGCTAGCATCATCGTCTCCAAGGCGAAGGTGTACGCCTACCAGGACGAGCCCCTCGTCGTGAACGGCGACCGGGTGGAGCCCGGCGATGAGCTGGCCGACTCCGGCAACCTGCGGAGCGAGATCAGCGGGCGCATCGAGATCGACCTCGTGCGCAAGCAGGTGCGGGTCATCGAGTCCTACGACTTCGAGGCCAAGATGGGCGCCGAGGCCGTCAAGGAGCTGCTCGACGACCTCGACCTCGACCAGCTTGAGGCCGAACTCGGCGAGGCGATGAAGGACAACAGCCGTCACAAGCGGGCCAAGGCCCGCAAGCGGCTGGAAGTCACCCGCGCATTCAAGCGCAGCGGCAACCACCCCTCGTGGATGGTGCTGGAGACGGTGCCGGTTATGCCGCCCGACCTCCGGCCGATGGTGCAGGTGGACGGTGGGCGCTTCGCCACCTCCGACCTCAACGACCTGTACCGCCGCCTGATCAACCGCAACAACCGCCTCAAGAAGCTGATGAGCCAGGGGGCGCCCGACATGATCATCCGCAACGAGAAGCGGATGCTTCAGGAAGCGGTAGACGCGCTGATCGACAACGGACGGCGCGGCTCTCCCGTCACCAACCCCGGCTCGGACCGCAGCCTGCGCTCGCTGACCGACCTGCTGGGCGGCAAGCAGGGCCGCTTCCGGCAGAACCTGCTGGGCAAGCGCGTGGACTACTCGGGCCGCTCGGTGATCGTGGTCGGGCCGCAGCTCAAGCTGCACCAGTGCGGGGTGCCCAAGCGCATGGCGCTGGAACTCTTCAAGCCCTTCCTCTTCAAGGTGCTGGAGGAAAAGGGCGAGGTCACCAACATCAAGCAGGCCCGCAAGATGCTGGAGCGCTACCGCGACACCCGCGACTCTGTCTGGGACGCGCTGGAAGAGGTCATCGAGGACAAGGTCGTGCTGCTCAACCGCGCCCCGACCCTGCACCGCCTCGGCATCCAGGCGTTCGAGCCGGTGCTGGTGGAAGGCCAGTCCATCCAGCTTCACCCGCTGGTCTGTGAGGCCTTCAACGCCGACTTCGACGGCGACCAGATGGCGATTCACGTGCCGCTGTCGGCCTACGCGCAGGCGGAAGCCCGTATCCAGATGCTCTCGGCGCACAACCTGCTCTCGCCCGCGAACGGCGAGCCCAACGTCAAGCCCAGCCGCGACATCATTCTCGGCATCTTCACGCTGACGCAACTCCGGCGCGACAACCTCGGCGCGGGCACGGAGTTCGGCAGCGAGCAGGACGCCCTGAGTGCGCTCAACGAGGGCCGGGTCGCGCTGAACACGCCGATCACGGTGAATGGGCAGGAAACCAGTCCCGGCCGCCTGAAGTACGTCTTCTCCAACCCCGACGAGGCGATCATGGCCGTCGAGCGCGGCGAGATCGACCACCAGGACCACGTGCGGATCATGCTGAACGGCACCCTGCACGAGACCTCGGCCGGGCGCGTGATGTTCCGCCGCCTGGTGCAGGAGGCGCTGGGGGCGCAGGCGCACCTCGTGGACACGCTGGTGAACCTGGAGACGGCCTACGAGAAGGACCACCTCAAGGACATGGTGATGGCCTGCTACAAGGAGCTGGGCGTGGAGGCCACCGCCGGGCTGCTGGACGCCTTGAAGGACAGCGGCTTCAAGCTGTCCACGACCTCGGGCATCACCATCGGCATCGACGACATCGTGCTGCCGCCCAACAAGGCGGAGCTGCTGGCCGAGGCGGACGGCAAGCTGCGCGAGATCGAGCAGAACTACGAGTTCGGCTTCATGACCGAAGAGGAGCGCTACAAGCAGGTCGTGCAGCTGTGGAACGACACCACCGACGAGGTGAAGAACGCGGTCTTCGAGAACTTCTCGCAGAATTACCCCTTCAACCCCCTCTGGATCATGTCGCAGTCGGGTGCTCGCGGGAACCCGCAGCAGATTCGCCAGCTCGCGGGGATGCGCGGTCTGATGGCCCGCCCCGACGGCTCGACCATCGAGGTGCCCATCAAGGCGTCCTTCCGCGAGGGCCTGACGGTGCTGGAGTACTTCATCTCCACCCACGGCGCCCGTAAGGGGGGTGCGGACACGGCGCTCCGTACCGCTGACTCGGGGTACCTCACCCGCAAGCTGGTCGACGTGGCCCACGAGGTCGTCGTGCGCGACGTGGACTGCGGCACCACCGACTACACGGTCATGCCCCTGGGCGCGACCGACGAGCGGACGGGCGAATGGCGTTCGCGCAAGGGCAGCGAGATCGAGACCTCAATCTATGGCCGCACGCTGACCGCTGACGTGGACCTCTCGGATGGCCGCGTGATCGAGGCGGGCGCGATGCTCAGCCTGGAGGACGTGAAGGCGATCACCCGCGACGCCAAGGCGCTGGGCGAGGTGTTTGTCCGCACCCCGCTGAACTGCCGCGTGAAGGCGGGCGTGTGCCAGAAGTGCTACGGCTACGACCTGTCGCAGGCCAAGCCCGTCAGCATGGGCGAAGCGGTCGGCGTGGTGGCCGCCGAGTCCATCGGCGAACCCGGCACGCAGCTCACCATGCGCACCTTCCACACCGGCGGCGTGGCGGGTGGCGGCGACATCACGATGGGTCTGCCCCGCGTGATCGAGCTGTTCGAGGCCCGCAAGCCCAAGACCCAGGCCGTGGTCGCCGACCGTGACGGCGTGGTCCGCATTGAGGAGGAGGAGGAACGGTACCTCGTCCGCATCGAGGCGGAAGACGAGCAGTACTCCTCCAAGACCGCGACCAAGATCAGCAAGGGCCTGCGCCTGATCGTGCGCGACGGCGACCGGGTGGAAGCCGGGCAGCCGCTCACGCGCGGGGCGATCAACCCGCACGACCTGCTGCTGTACAAGGACACCGACGCGGCCCAGCGCTACCTCGTGGAAGAAGTGCAGCGCGTGTACCGCTCGCAGGGCGTGAAGGTCCACGACAAGCACATCGAAGTCATCGTGCGGCAGATGCTGCGCTACGTGGAGATCACCGAGGGCGGCGACACCGACCTGCTCGAAGGCCAGACCGTGGAGCGCTGGGAGGTCGATCAGGCCAACGAGGCCCTTGCCGACGGCCAGACGCCCGCGAGCTGGAAGCCGGTGCTGCTGGGCATCACCAAGAGCAGCCTGACCACCAAGTCGTGGCTCTCGGCGGCGAGCTTCCAGCACACGACGCACGTGCTGACCGAGGCCTCCATGCGCGGCCAGGTCGACGAGCTGATCGGCCTCAAGGAAAACGTCATCCTGGGCAAGCTGATTCCGGCGGGCACGGGCCTGACCACCGTCCGCGAGATGCAGGTCGCCGACGACCGCACGCTGGAAAAGTACGGCGAGGCGGGCAGCAGCACCGACTCGGTGACGGGCACGGGCCGCTACGACGACACCCGCCCCGGCAGCGTGACCAACACCCCCAGCTACGGCGACTGAGCCAGGGCTGAGTCTCTCCTCCCCCACCCCGCGACGGGTGGGGGTTTTTTGTGCCTACTCCTCCCGGATGCGGTCGGTTTCGTCCTGATACAAGGTCGCGTAATGCTCGCCCAGCCGCACCAGAAATCCCATCTCCTCGCGGGTGGTGATGCCGCTGAGGGTGGCCTCGAAACTCAGCAGAAGCGCTCCGTAGGCGAGGCTCCCGGCCCCCAGCAGGGCGAGCAGCACCGGGGCCGCCCTGGTCGCCAGCCCCGAGAGTTCGCCCACGCCGATCAGCAGGCTGGTCCCCACCAGCAGCGCGACCGCCACGTAAAAGGCCCGCATCGCTCGCTGGAGGTAGCGGGTGCGGCGGGACAGGCGCGGAAGCTGACGCACGATCATCTGCTTTTCCTCGCGGGCGAGGGGCTCGCGCTGGCCTTCCTCGCCCACCAGGACCTTGAAGCGGGCGGTCAGCACCCGCACCCGGTCGGTGCTGCGGCCGAGGCGGTTGCTGGTGCTGAGCAGCAGGGTGCCCGCACCCGAGATCAGCACGGCGGGCGTGATCATGGCGGTCAGGGCGCCGAGGGTGGGTTCGGCCATAGGTCAGGGTAGGGCGTGGATGGGGCCAGCAGGTCAGGAAGACGTGCGCAGGTCCGCGGGGAACGTCAGCCCTGTTCCAGAGTGGAGGCAAAGAAGTTGCCCCCCCGTTCTTTTCCCGCCAGCCACAAGCGCACGGGCGACGGCATCAGCGCCCGGTCCTCCAGTTCGCTCACCGGGACCCAGGCGAAGGTCAGGTGCGGCTCTCTGGACATGACGGCCTGAAGCCGCGTCAGGCCCGGACTCGCCGCCGCGAAGAGGTGGTTCAGTTCGTGATGGCGGCCCCAGGACCCATCCTGCCACCCCTGCTCAATGACGCCCAGATACGCGCCGATCTCCACATGAAGGCCCATCTCCTCGGCCAGCTCCCGCGCGAGGCAGGTCCGCAACCCTTCCCCCGGTTCGACATGGCCGCCCGGCAGGAAGGTGTGCGCGTGGCCCTGGGCCTGGGCGAGCAGCACATGCCCGTCGTTCTCAATGACGGCGCGGGCGAGGAGATGGAGCTGGGGGGCAGTGGACATCCAAGTACCCTAGCGCGGCCCCAACCGTGCCTCCCTCCCACCCCGCCCACGCCCGACCCGCTAGACTTTTCTGATGCAGCTTCTCCTCGACCTTCACCCCGACGAATACCCGCTGGAGGGCTTCCGGCGGCGGCAACTGCTGGAGTGGGTGTTCGTGCAGGGCGTGGGCGAGTTTGAGGCGATGACCAACCTGCCCGCCCCCCTGCGCTCGGACCTCGCCGCCCGCTTCCGGCTCAACCCCTTCCGCGAAATTGAGACGGTCCGCAGCCACGACGGTTCGGCCAAGTACCTGTTCACGCTGCTGGACGGGCGGCAGATGGAAGCGGTGTACATGCCCTATCTCGACCGCAAGACGGTCTGCGTGTCCACGATGGTGGGCTGCCCGGCCCGCTGCGCCTTTTGCGCGACGGGGGCGATGGGCTTCGGGCGCAACCTGACCCCCGGCGAGATCGTGGGCCAGGTGCTCGCCGTGGCGGGGGGCGAGGGGCTGGAGCCGCGCGAGATTCGCAACCTCGTCTTCATGGGCATGGGCGAGGCGATGCTGAACTACGACCACACCATGAAAGCGGCCCGCATCCTGCTGCACCCGCAGGCACTGGGCATGAGCAAGCGCCGGGTGACCCTCTCAACCGTGGGCATCGCCAAGGGCATCCGGCGGCTGGCCGAGGAAGACGACCTCGGCCTCAAGCTGGCGATCAGCCTGCACGCCCCCGACGAGGAAACCCGGCAGAAGATCATCCCGACCGGGGCCGCCAACTCCATCGAGGAGATCATGGCCGCCGCCCGCGACTACCAGGCCGTGACCGGGCGCCGGGTGACGCTGGAATACACCATGCTGCGCGGCATCAACGATCACCTCTGGCAGGCCGAACTGCTCGCCGAGCGCCTGCGCGGGCTGGTGAGCCACGTCAACCTGATCCCGATGAATCCCTGGGACGGCTCGGGCTTCGAGTCGAGCACCGAGGAGCAGATTCAGGCCTTTTATGACGCGCTGGAGGAACGCGGTGTGGATGTCAGCGTGCGGCGCTCACGCGGGAAGGATGCGGGAGCGGCGTGCGGCCAGCTCGCGCTGCGGCGGCCTGGGGCGGCGACGGGCGCTCCGGCCTGATCCGGCCCTTCCGTCTGGCCTCCCCACTGGGGAGGTCTTTGCATGGAGCGCGGCACCAGATGAGAGAGGGCTTCATACCACCTTGGCCCTGGGGGCGTGAGAGAATCACGGCAGCCCACGCATTCCTTTTCCGCGTCAGGGTTACGCAAGACCTCCCCGCCTACGCTCTACCCACCATTTCCCCCGTTCAGGAGGCTCCTTCCGGTGACCCCAACGAGAACCACAGTGCTGCTCGGCCTGCTGCTGGCCGCCGTGCCCCACGCCGCCGCCCAGACCCTGCTCGACACTTCGGCGGCGGTATCTGTCCAGACCACGCTGCTCCAGACCCAGCCGGGGGGGGTGCCGGTCACCGTGCCCGCGGTGCCGACCCCCTCAGCTGCCCCCGCCGCTCCGGGCACGGCCGCTCCCAGCACCACCGCCGCCCCCACGCCCCCGACCCTTACCCCCGCGCAACAGCAGACGCTGGGGCAAGGCCGTGAGGCGCTGGGCGCGGGCGACCTCGTGCGGGCGCGGCGGCTGTTCGAGTCGCTCGTCGCGGCGCAGTACACGCACCCAGAAGGGCACTTCGGGCTGGGCCTGACGCTGCTGGCGCTGGGGGACCTGCGCGGCGCGGCCTTCGAGTTCAACCGGCTGCTCGAACTGGCCCCCGACCGCTTCGAGGCCCCCTACAACCTCGGCGTGATCGCTAGCCGCGAGGGCCGGTTCGCCGATGCGCGGCGGCTGTACGAGGAAGCGGCGACCCTCTCGCGCGGCAAGGCGGGACCCGCCGCCGAACGGCAGGTGCTCGAGGCGCTGGCGGGCGAGCAGCGGCGGGCGGGCGACTGGACGGCTCTGAGCGCGACACTCGCGCAGGCAGCGGCTCTCGATCCCTCGGACCGCGACCTCGCCTTCCGGCTGGCGCAGGCGCAGGTGCGGGCCGGGCAGGGGGTGGAGGCGCTGCCGGGCCTGTATGCCCTGCTCTCGCGCGAGCCGGGCCGGGTGGACGCGGCGCTGCTGCTCGCGGACATCTACGCGGGGCAGAACTTGCCGGAGCGGGCCGTGCGGGAACTCGACACCGTGCTGCCCCGCGTGACGAAGGCGAGCGACCGCGCCACCCTGAACCTGCGCAAGGCGGACGTGCTGGCCGCCGCCGGGGACACACGCGGAGCCGTCCTGGCCGCGCAGGAGGCCACCCGGCTGGACCCTGCCCGCCCCGCCGCGTTTGCCCGGCTGGGGGAGTTGCGGGCAGTGCGCGGTGACCGCGCAGGGGCGCAGGCCGCCTACGCGCAGGCCGCTCGCCTCGCGCCGAAGGACGCGGCGATTCGCACCGCCCTGGGGGCCACGCGGCTCGCGCTGGGGCTGAATGCCCAGGCGCGGCAGGACGCGGCGCAGGCGCTGGCCCTGAAGCCCGACGCCGCCACCCGTGCCCGCGCCCTGTACGTGCAGGGAGTCGCCGCCTACCGCCTGGGTGACCTCGCGGCGGCCCGCACCGCCCTGCGCCAGAGCACCCAAGCCGCCCCCAGCGCGGACGCCTACCTGTGGCTGGGACTGACCGCCTACGCGCAGAAGGACTACGCGGGCGCCGCCGGGGCGCTGACCACCAGCGTGAAGCTGGACCCCACCCCCACCGCCCGCCAGAACCTCGGCTCGGCGCTGCTGGCCGCCTCACGGTATGCGGAGGCCGAGGCGATCTTGCGCGGGCTGACGGGCGAGCAGCCGCGCAACGCGGAAGCCTGGTACCTGCTGGGCCTGAGCCTGCGCTCGCAGGGGCGTGAAGCCCAGGCCCGTCCTGCCCTGAAGACAGCCGCCGACCTCGGGCACCGCCGCGCGGCGGAGGCGCTGCGATGAGCCGCGCCCAGCGTCCGGGGTCGGCGCCCCGCTGGCCTGACCTGCTGATCGGCCTGCTGGTCGTGCTGCTGCTCGCGGGCTTCGCGGCCCTGCTGATCGGCCAGGGTCGCGGGGCAACCACCGCCGAAGCCCCCCCGCCCGCCGTGGTGGAGGAGGTGCCCGAGATTCCCGTCGCGCCGGGGACCGACCTCGCCCTGGACCCGGTGGAGGAGCCGACTCCCGCGCCGGAGGCCACCACGACGCCGGAGGAGACGGAACCCGCAACGGAGGCGACGGCACCCCGCGAGGAGACGCCTCCCGCACCAGCGGAGCCGGAAGCGGCAACGTCGACGCCCAGCGAACCCGCCGAGCAACCCGGCGAGCAGGCCGCTGAGCCCACCACCCCGGCGCCCGAGGCCAGCACCGCCAGGCCTCCCGCCGCAGGCACTGACCCCAACGTGGTCGCCGCGACGCCTATTCCGGCCGCCCCCCCAGCACCTCCCGTGCCTGAGGTGACGCTGCCCAAACCGGAAACGACCATTCCGCTCAATCCCCCAGCGAGCGCTTCCACCCCGGCGCCCGGCACCGAGGCCCCGGAGGGCACGTCGCCGGATGAAGCCACGGAGACGGCGTCTACCCCAGCGCCCCCGGCCCGGCCTGGGTCGGCCGTCACCCCCAGCGAGGAGCGCACGCCCCTGCGCAGCGACTACCGCATCAGCCTGGGCACCTTCGGGTCGGAGGCGGAAGCCCGCCGCGCCGCCTCGGGCGTGTCGGACGCTGGATACCCGGTCTACGTGATCGACCTCGGCGCCCAGGTCGTGGCCCAGGTCGGCCCCTATGCCGACGAGACGACCGCCCGCCGGGCGCTGGCCGACATCCAGCCCCGTGCTCCCCGCGCCGTCCTGTACGCCCCGCGTGGCCGCAACCTGAGCGGGGGTGGCAGCGAGACGACCGAGGCCCAGGCCCCGGCCGAGGCGCCCACCCCCGCTGCTCCCCCCGAGGCCGTGCCCGCCGAGCCGGACACCGCGCCCGCCGCACAGGCCCCCGCGCCAAGTGGCCCGGTCTACCTGCAAGTCGGGGCCTTCGACCGTCAGGAAAGCGCCGGGCGGCTCGTCGGGATGCTGCGCGACCTAGGCTTCTCGCCCACCGTGAACGCGCCGGAAAACCGCAAGGTGACCGTGCTCGTCGGCCCCTACAGCGGGGACGCGCTGCTGGAAGCCGAGCGCAAACTTGACGCGGGCGGCCACGACCACTTCAGGATTCGCTGATGACCGGCATCCCGACCGCGACCATCAGCCGCCTGGTGACCTACCTGCGCATTCTGGAAGGTCTGGAAGCGCACGAGATCAGCCGCACGAGCAGCAATGACCTCGCCGAGCGGGCCGGGGTGACGGCCTTTCAGGTGCGCAAGGACCTCGCCTACTTCGGGCGCTTCGGCACGCGCGGCATGGGGTACACCGTGCCCATCCTCAAGCGCGAACTCATGCGGGTGCTGGGCTTAAACCAGACCTGGAATGTGGTCGTCGTGGGGATGGGGCGGCTGGGGCAGGCCATCGCCAACTACCCCGGCGCGAGCGACTACCAGTTTCAGTATGTCGGCCTCTTTGACGTCAACCCCGACGTGGTGGGGCGCACGGTGCGCGGCCTGCCCGTCCGTCACATGGACGAGCTGCCCGAGTTCGTGCGCGGGCACAAGGTGGATATGGGCTTTCTGGCTGTGCCGCCCGACCACGCGCAGGACGCGGCGCAGGCACTTGCCGGGGCGGGCGTGCGCGGCATTCTCAACTTCGCGCCCACGGTGATTCAGCCCCGCATGCTGGAGCGGGCGGGACAGCAAGAAATCAGTGACGAGTGGCGTGCTGTGATTGTCGAGAACGTGGACTTCCTGGCCGGAATGAAGCGGCTCGCCTTTTACATCCTGAACCCACACCTGAACGCCGTGGACACGGAGGAGACTGAATGAAGAGACTATCCGCCCTCGCCCTGCTTGCTGGCCTCGCCCTCAGTGCGTGCGGAAGTGCGCCGGGGCAGCCTTCCGGGAACCGTGTTTCGGTGGGTGTCTATGCCGCCGATGCGGGCTCACAGGTGACCGTGACCCGAACCTACACCCCCGAAAAGATTGATGACAAGGGTAATGTTACCCCGGCCAGCGAGTCCTGGGCCGTAAGCGAGGCAGGACCCGTTGAATTTACCTTCATGTCGCGCCCGGGCTCGGACGCGATGTATATCACGGGCTGGCGCATCACCCGCTACGACTACAACGGCGAGGTGTCGGAGGAAGTCTCGGAATCCAACAAGGTGGACATCTTTGTGCCTTCCGGCTGGACCTGCCCGGAACGCGCGACGCTGCCGAGTTACCAGTCATGCCAGATGTACACGACAGACGGCAAGATTCGCAGTGACGTGCAACCCGCCAACGGCCTGCCAACCTCTCCCCTACGCCTGAACTTCGCTGGGGCGCTGGTAGGTGAGGTGCAGCGGACTCTGGCCGGAGCCTACAGCGAGGTCAATATCGAGTTCACTGGCTACAGCAGCAACAATGAACCCGTGGTCGTCAAAGCCCAGCCTGTGCTGAGCCGCGCTTACAAGGCAGGGAACTGATCAGACAGACGACAATATAAGGAGGCGGAGGCTGGCTTAGCCTCCGCCTCCTTTTGTTCTTCCCTCAGAACTTGATCGTGTACTCCGCGAACCCGTCCTCCCGCGTCCGCAGCAGCGTGGCTCCGGCGGGCAGCTCCTTTTGCGCGTTGGGGCTGCTGACGTACAGCAGGGTCGCGCCGGGGACAGGCGTGAGCTTCCAGTTGCCGTCGGCGGTGGGGTTCACCGTCTTTTGCTCGTTGAAGTACTTGACCAGCGCCTCGCGGGTCTCGTCGGGCGACTGGAGGACGATGTTCTTGCCGTCCAGACCGGGGAAGGAGCCGCCACCCGAGGCGCGGTAGTTGTTCGTGGCGATCACGAACTGCTGCGCGGGGTCGATGGGTTTGCCCCCGAACTGGAGGTTTTTGATGCGGCGGGCCTCCGGGTTCACCAGCTTGCCTGCGCGGTCGTAGCGGGCGGGCTGGGTCACGTCGATCTCGTAGGTCACGCCGTCCAGCACGTCGAAGTTGTAGGTGGGGAAGGTCTCGTCCACCAGGGCCTGCGGCTCGGTCTTGCTGGGGTCGATGCGGTTGAACTGCCCGGCGCTGCGCTCCAGCCACTCCTGCACCTGCGCCCCGTTCACGAGGACGGCCTGCACGGTGTTGGGGTAGACGTAGAGGTCGGCCACGTTCTTGATGGCGAGGGTCCCGGCAGGGATGTCGGTGTAGTAGCTCGCCCCGGCGCGGCCCCCGGCCTTGAAGGGCGCGGCGGCGGAGAGGACGGGCAGGTCCTTGTACTGGCCCCCGGCAAGCGCCGCCTTCACGTAGGCGAGCTGCGCGTTGGAGACGAGCTGCACGCTGGGATCGTCCTGCACCAGCGACCAGTAGGAGGTCACCGGGGCCGTCAGGTCGGCCACCTTGCCGCGCACGTAGGCCAGGGTGCCCTCGTGGGCCTGTTTCACCGCCGCGGCGATCACGGGGTCGGGCGTGACGAGGCTCTTTTTCGCCGTCTTGTCCCAGATGGGGCGGATGCTGCCCTGCGCGTCGGCGATGGTCCACTTCTGGGTCGCGCGGTTGTAGTTGAGCTTCAGGTCGGCCACGCCGAGGTTATTGCCCCAGAAGCCGGGCATCAGCACGACCTTGCCGTTGATGGTGCCCTTCTGGAGATTCACGCCCGCCACGTCCTTGTAGCCGGTGCCGGGGAACTCGAGGTGGCTGTGCCCGGTCAGCACCACGTCGATGCCCTCCACGTCGGTCAGGGCCGCGCCCGCCTGCTCGCCGCCGGGGGCGTAGGCGCCCTGGTTGATGCCGGTGTGCGCGAGCGCGACCACGATGTCGGCGCCCTGGGCCTTCATCTGAGGCACGAACCGGCGGGCGGCCTCCACGATGTCGAGCGCCTGCACCTTGCCGTCGAGGTGGGCGCGGTCCCAGTTCAGAATCTGGGGCGGCGTAAAGCCGATCACGCCGACGTTGATGAAGTACGGGCGGCCATCGGTGGAGTACACCAGCTTGCGCTGAATCACGTAGGGCGTGTACTTGTTCGTGCCGTCCATGTTCAGCACGTTGGCGTTCACGTAGGGCATCGGCGCCGAGGCGAGCACCCGGTCGAGGTAGTCCAGCCCGTAGTTGAACTCGTGGTTGCCCAGGGTCGCGCCGTCGTAGCGCAGGGTCCGCATGACCTGGTGCATGGGGTGCATCTGGCCGTCTTTCAGCGGCTGCACGCGGGCCGTGAAGTCGCCCAGCGGGTTGCCCTGAATCAGGTCACCGTTGTCAAAGAGCAGCGTGTTGCGCTTTTCCTCGCGGGCCTGCTTGATCAGGGTGGCGGTGTACTCCAGCCCGAACTCGCCGGTGGGCTTGTCCTGGTAGTAGTCGTAGCCCAGGGCGTTGGTGTGGAGGTCGGTCGTTTCGAGAATCCGCAGCTCGACGGTCTGGGCACTCGCTGCACCCAGCAGCAGGGCCATGGTCAGGGCAAATTTAGTCCGCACGCTCTCCAGAATACGGCGAAGGGTCAGGGGCGTGTGAAGGCGCCAGCGCCCCCGGTCCAAGATCGCGGGCCGCCCCCAGCCCCAGCAGGCCCAGCGTGAGGTCAAACTCGGCCAGCACGTTCCCCACGACCTCACGCACGCCCGCCTCTCCCGCTATGGCGAGCCCGTACACGTAGGGCCGCCCCAGCAGCACCGCCCGTGCCCCCAGCGCGAGGGCCTTCGCCACGTCCGACCCGGTGCGGACCCCGCTGTCGAGGAGCACCGGGAGGCCCCCCGCCGCCGCGACCACGCCGGGCAGGGCGTCCAGCGCCGCGACCTCGCCGTCAATCTGCCGCCCGCCGTGGTTGGACACGATCAGGCCGTCTACCCCGCGCCGGACGGCCTCCCGCGCGTCGTCGGGGTGAAGGATGCCCTTGAGGAGGATGGGCAGCCGGGTCCACTCGCGCAGGCGGCCCACGTCGTCCCAGGACAGGTCCGGGCGGGTGTAGGTGGCGGTGAAGCGGGCGGCGGCCGAGCGCATCTGGGCGGCACTCAGCCCGAAGGCGCGGCCCTTCGCGGCGAGGTCGGCCCCGGTACGCAGGAGCGCCGGGGTGCGCGGGGGCTGCACGGCGGGGGCGGGAAGCGGCGTGTCCAGCCGCGAGCGAAACACCGGGTCGCTGAGGTACTGCGCCAGTCCGCGCCCGCGCAGGAAGGGCAGGCTGCCGAGGTCCAGGTCGCGGGGCCGCCACCCCAGCAGCGTGGTATCCAGCGTGAGGACGACGGCCGCTGCCCCGCACGCCTCGGCCCGGCGCACGAAGGAGCGGGTCACCTCGTCGTCGGTGCCCCAGTAGAGCTGGAAGAAGCGGGGCGCGTCACCCATCGCCTTCGCGCACGTCTCCATCGGGACCGAGGCCTGCGACGAGAAGACGAAGGGGACGCGCTCGGCGGCGGCGGCGCGGGCGACGGCGAGGTCCGCCTGCGGGTGCGCGGCCTCCAGCACGCCGATGGGGGCGAGCAGCAGCGGCGAGGGGAGCGAGAGGCCCAGCAATTCCACCCCGAGGTCGCGTTCGCGGGTTCCACTGAGACGCCGGGGCATCAGCCGCACCCGCTCGAAGGCGGCGAGGTTGGCTCGCATGGTCCGCTCGGCCCCGGCGCCGCCCGCGACATAGGCGAAGTCGGCCGCGCTCATCTTGGCCTTGGCCGCCGCCTGAAGGCGTTCGGGAATCACGGGGACGGCGGGGCGCTCGCCGCCGAGGCCGCGGACATAGAGGCGCGTCTGCCGGGTGCGGCCCGGTCCGGCTGGGGGGTTCGTCGTCATGGGAGTGCCTCCGGGGGGATGTAGGGCAAAGCATAGCCGCCGGTGAAGGTGAGACGGGCCGACAATCCCTTCGCCCTGCCTATGCTGGGCCAAGTTCCCCACATCCCTGCCCCATCTCCCGGAGGCCCCATGCCCCCCAAGACCCCCCAGACCCGCCGCCCCGACCCCTCCCCCGCTACCTCCGTGCAGACCCTGGGCCTGGCCGCCGTGCTGACCATGCTGGGCGCGGTCGTGGTGGCCCGCTCCCGCGTGCGCCCCAGCGAGGAGGTGCTGCTGGGGGCGGCCCGGCGGGTGCTGAGCGCCGTTCTGCCCCCCGAGCGCCCCTTTGCCGTGCAGTTTTGGAACGGGGAGGACCTACCCGCCGGGGTGCCCGACCCCACCGCCTGCCTGATCCTGAACTCGCCCGAGGCGCTGGGGCGGATGCTGAACCTACCGCTCGATGTGGCGCTGGGGGAGGCGTACCTGCGCGGCGACTTCGACATCGAGGGGGACTTCGGGGCGGTCGTGGGGCTGGCGGACACGCTGAATCCGCAGTTCACGCCCGCGCAGGTGGCTGGGCTGCTGCGCGACGTGGCCCTGCTGCGCCGGGGGGTGGGGGCAAGGCCGCCCAAGCCGCTCGCCCAACTGCACGGCGAGACGCACAGCCGCGAGCGCGACAAACAGGCGGTGCAGGCCCACTACGACGTGTCCAACGACTTCTACAAGCTGTGGCTGGACGAGCGGATGGTGTACTCCTGCGCCTACTTCCCCACGGGCGCGGAGACGCTGGACGCGGCGCAGGAGGCCAAACTGGAGCTGATCTGCCGCAAGCTGCGGCTGAGGCCGGGGGAGCGCCTGCTGGACATCGGCTGCGGTTGGGGTGGGCTGGCGATCTACGCGGCGCAGAACTACGGCGTCTCGGTGCTGGGGGTGACCCTCTCGGAGGCGCAGTTGCACGAGGGGCAGGCGCGGGTGAGGGCCGCCGGGCTGGAGCACCTCGTCACGCTGGAGCTGCGGGACTACCGGGACGTGACGGGCGAGTTTGACAAGATCAGCAGCGTCGGCATGGCCGAGCACGTGGGCCGCCGCAACATGGCCGAGTATTTCGCCACCGCCCACCGGGTGCTGAAGCCGGGCGGCCTCATGATGAACCACGCGATCAGCGACGGGCTGGGGCAGGCGCGGGTGCCGATGGTGATCCAGTCGGGCAATTTCGCCCGGCGCTACGTCTTTCCCGACGGCGAGTTGCTGCCGATCTGGGAAACACTGAAATACGCCGACGCCGCCCTTTTTGAAGTGCGCGACGTGGAGAACCTGCGCGAGCACTACGCCCGCACGACGGCCGAGTGGGCGCGGGGGCTGGAGGCGCGGGAGGATGAGGCCCTGGCCGCACTGGGCGAGGAACGTTACCGCCTGTGGCGCATCTACCTCAACGCCTGCGGGTACTACTTCGCGCACGGGCACCTGAGCATCTTCCAGACGCTGCTCGCCAAACCGGACGGGCAGCGTCGGGTGCCGATTCCGCCGAGCCGGGCGGACATCTACGCGGACGGGCGGGTCTAGCTAGAGCGCCGCCACCAGCTGGGCGAACAGGGCGGGCATCGGCGGCACGCCAGTCCCATTCACCCACCCGAAGCGGCGGTCCCGCAGGGTCGCCCCCTCCCCCACCCCCATCCCACCGGGGAAACGGGGGCGGAGGTCGCTGAAGCCGGAAAGCTCGCGGGCACCGGGCAGCACCGCGAGCGCCCGCTCGACCTCCCGCGCGTGGCCGAAATGGAAGAGGTGGACCTCGCCGCCGTCCTCCCAGGCGAACCGGGCGGTCAGGTGGCTCAACGTGTCCAGCGAGCCGGGGGCCGCCACGTGGCGGGCCACCAGGCCGGGCCGCAGCCGCAGCGTGACCTCCAACGCCTCGCCCAGCGCCCCGAAACTGCCCACAAAGGGGCGGGTCAGGTCGTAGCCCTGCACGTTCTTGACGGTGCGTCCGCCCGCCCGCACCACCCGGCCGGAGGGTGCCCGGAAGGTCACGCCCAGCACGTCGGAGGCGAAGGGGAAGGTCTGTCCGAATCCCCCACGTGAGACGAGGCCACCCACGCCGCCGGGCAGCTCCACCGGGGGGAACGGCGGATAGAGGCCGGGGGGCAGAGCGGCATAGACCTCCAGCAGCCCCGTGTCGCCGCTCACTGTGACCGTCTGGTCGCCGGGCGAGAGGTCAAGGATGGGCATGGGTCTCCCTTTCCTCGTCGGGGAGAATCTTGCCGGGGTTGAGACGGCCCGCCGGGTCCAGCGCCCGCTTCACGTCCCGCAGTGCTCCCAGCGTCACGGAGTCCAGCGCCTCGCGCATGAAGGGCCGTTTTATGGTGCCGATGCCGTGCTCGCCGCTCAGGACGCCGCCGTGCCGCAGGGCGACGAGGGCGATGGCGTGCGCGAGGGCGTGCACCGCCTCCGGCGACTCGCGGCGGGGGTCGTAGAGGATGTTGGGGTGCAGGTTGCCGTCCCCGATGTGCCCGAACTGCACGACGGGCAGCCCGGAGGCGTCCCCCAGCGTCCGGATCTCGCGCACGACCTCCGGCAGCACCGAGCGCGGCACCACGATGTCCTCGTTCATGCGCTGCGGGCGGATGCGGCCCAGCGCGGGGCTGACGCTGCGGCGGGCCTGCCACAGGGCGGCGGCTTCGGCATCGGTGGCGGCCCGGCGCACGGTGCCCCCGGCCTCCCGGCAGGCGGCCTCCACCAGCGTCCGCTCCTCCTCCACCGTGTCCAGGTCGTCGCCGTCGGTGTCCACCAGCAGCACGGCCCCGGCATCACGCGGCAGTCCCAGGGCGAGGTAATCCTCCACCGCGTTCGTGCAGGCCTGATCCATGAATTCCAGCTTGGCGGGCACGGCCCCGGCAGCGATCGCCCGACTCACCGCCTCGGCGCACTCGCCCACCTCCGCGAAGCTCGCCAGCAAGGTGCGGGTGTACTTCGGTGGCGGGCTGAGGCGCAGGGTGGCTTCCGTGATGAGGCCCAGCGTCCCCTCCGAGCCGATCAGCAGCCCGGCGAGGTCGTAGGCGTCGCGGGTGAGGTCATGCACCTCGCCGTCGGCGTCCACGAACTGCAAGCCGCGCACGTAATCGCCCGTCACCCCGTACTTGAAGCACAGCGGCCCGCCCGCGTTCTCGCCCAGGTTGCCGCCGATGGTGCTGGTGCGGAAGCTGGCCGGGTCGGGGGGGTAGATCAGGCCGTGGGGCCGCGCCGCCTCGGTCACGCTGAGGGTGACCACGCCCGCCTGCGCCCGCGCCTCGCGCCACTCGGGAAACACTTCCAGCCGGGTCATCCGGGTGAAGGAGAGGACGAGGCCAGTTTGCATCGGCACCGCCCCGCCACTCAATCCACTCGCCGCCCCACGCCCCACGATGGGCACGCCCGCCGCCCGCGCCGCCCGCACCGCCATCACCACGTCCGCCGTGCTCTCGGGCAGGACGACGGCCAGCGGCGTTTCCCCGAATTGAATGGCGTCGTAGCGGTAGTTCCGGCGCTCGGAGAGGGTGGAGAGGACCTTCGTGGGGCCGAGGACGCGGGTTAGCTCAGCGGCCAGAGGATTGTCCGGCGTGCCGCCAGAGCGCGGCTTGGGAGCGCGGGAACCGGGGGTGAAGGCGGTTTTGCGGGGCGAGAAGCTCACAGCTCCCCCCGATAAGCCAAGTCCAGCACTTCCACCGTATGCAGCACCGGCACCCGACTTCCCTGCCGCCGGGTATGACTCCCAACCTGCGTATGGCAGCCGATATTCCCGCTGGCGATCAGGTCGGGAGTGGTGGACAGGATGTTCCGCGCCTTGCGGACGCCGAGTTCGTTCGCCAGTTCCGGCTGTTCGAGGTTATACGTCCCCGCCGACCCGCAGCACAGGTCACCCTCGGGGACCTCCACGACCGTCACGCCGGGAATGGCCCGCAGCAACTCGCGGGGCGCGGCGCGGACGCCCTGCGCGTGGGCGAGGTGGCAGGCATCGTGATAGGTCACCGTGAGGGGGCGGGACGTGGGGAGGAACGGCTCCAGTTCCCCGGCGTGCAGCAGCCCCGCCAGGAACTCGGAAATGTCCTGCACCTTCGCCGCGAAGGCCCGCGCCTGCACCTCGTCCGGGAGGCCGTGCAGCACCACCGGGTACTCCTTGAGGCCCGCCCCGCACCCCGCCGCGTTGGAGAGAATGGCGTCGTAGTCGTCGGGATTGAAGGCGGCGAGGTTCTGGCGAACCAGCCGCAGCGCCTCGTCCCGCGCCCCGGTGTGCAGGGCAGCGGCCCCGCAACAGCCCTGCCCCTCGGGGATCACGACCTCGAAGCCGTTGCGGGCCAGGACTCGGAGTGTGGCGGCGTTGAAATTGGGGGTCAGCGCCTGCTGAGCGCACCCCGCGAGAAAGGCGACCCGGCCCCGCCGCTTTCCTCGGGCCGGGGTGACCGGAGGCTGCGGCCGCATGGCGGGCACCCGCTCCGGCAGCAGGTCAAGGGGCGCACGCAGGGCGGCAGGCAGCAGCGGCGCGAACGGTTTGGCGTACTGGCCCACCCTCGCGGCCACACTGAAGACCTTTGGCGCCGGGAGAATCTTCAGGATGCCCGCCCGCTTTGCCCGGTCGAGCGGCGAGCGCTCCCGCCCCGGCTCGGACCAGCCGCGAAAGCTGGTGATGAGTTCGCCGTAGGGCACCCCGCTGGGGCAGGCGGTCACGCACGCCTGGCACCCCAGGCAGCGGTCGAGGTGAGGGGCGGCGTCCGCGAGGGACAGCGTGCCTTCCAGCACTTCTTTCATCAGCACGATGCGCCCGCGCGGGGAGTCCATCTCGTCCCCGAGTAGCGCGTAGGTGGGGCAGGCGGGCAGGCAGAAGCCGCAATGCACGCAGGCGTCCACCGCGTGCGCCATCACCTCGCCCTGCGGCCCCAGGGCGGGGACGGGGATGTCGTGCTGCATGGAGGGAAGGTAGCAGCTTTCAGCCGTCAGCACTCAGCCCCAGAACGCCCAAGCGTACCGCCTGAGCTGCTCAGGGCTGACTGCGCAACGCTGACGGCTGGCCCCTCCCCTACCCCCGCCGCACCTGCGCCAGAATCCCCGCCGCGATCTCCTCCACGCTGGCGGAGGTGGTGTCGCGCACCGGAATGCCCACGCGGGAAAAGAGGCGCTCTGCCCGCCGGACCTCGTGCTCGCACTGCTCGAGGCTGGCGTAGCGGCTCCCGGCCTTGCGCTGGGTGCGGATGGCGTGCAGGCGGCGGGGGTCGATGGTCAGGCCGTGCAGCTTGGCGCGGTGGGCTTCCAGCGGCCGGGGCAGCGACTCGCGCTCGAAGTCGTCTTCCGCGAGGGGGTAATTACTCGCGCGGACTCCGTGCTGGAGGGCCAGGAAGAGGCTGGTGGGCGTCTTTCCGGCCCGCGAGACGCCGACCAGAATCACGTCCGAGAGGCCGTACTGCTTGTCGCCCACCCCGTCGTCGGTGGCGAGGGCGAAGTCGAGGGCGTCCATCCGGGCGAGGTAGCTCGTCTGATCGTGCATGTCGTGGTAGCGGCCCACGCTGCGGGCGGCGTTCACGCCGAATTCCTCCTCCAGCGCTGTAAGGCCCGGCCCCAGCAGGTCGAACAGCCGGGCGGGTGCGGCCTCCAGTTCGCGCAGCACGGCGGCCTCGGTGATGGTGGTGAAGATCAGCGGGCGCTCGCCCCGCTCGGCCAGGGCCGCCACCTCCCGCGTGACCTCCCGTGCCAGCGCCAGGGTAGAGACGAAGGAGCGCTGCACGTACCGCAGCGGCTGGTCCGGAAAGTGGGCCAGCAGCGCCCGCGCGGTGGTCTCGGCAGTCAGTCCGGTGTGGTCGGAAACGATCAGGACGGTTCGGGAGGAGGTCATGGGGGCAGCGTGACACGCCGGGCGGGGGACCGTGTCACCCCAGATGGAACGCCCCGCCGGGGGCGGGCGGGGTAAGCTGGGAAGGTTCCACAACACCAACCCCCGCCGCTTCCACGCCGGGGCGCCCTACCAGAACGGAGAACGCGCATGGACATGATTCGCTGGTTCCAGACACTAAGGATGACCGACGTGGAGGTCGTGGGCGGCAAGAACGCCTCTATCGGCGAGATGATTCAGGGCCTCGCGGGGGCCGGGGTGCGGGTGCCCGGCGGCTTTGCCACCACCGCCGACGCCTTCCGCGCCTTCCTGACGCAGAACGGGATAGAGGAGCGCATCAACGCCCGCCTCTCCGCGCTGGACGTGAACGACGTGGTCGCCCTCGCGGACGCCGGGCGCGAGATTCGCGGCTGGGTGGAGGGCGGCGAACTGCCCGCCGAGCTGGAAGCGGCGATCCGCGACGGTTACGCGCAGATGACCGCCGAAGCGGGCGGCACCGAACCCGACGTGGCCGTGCGGTCCAGCGCGACGGCGGAGGACCTGCCGGAAGCCAGCTTCGCCGGGCAGCAGGAAACCTTCCTGAATGTGCGCGGCATCGACTCGGTGCTGCACCACGTCCGGCTCGTCTTCGCCAGCCTGTACAACGACCGAGCGATCTCCTACCGCGTTCACCACAACTTCGAGCACGCGGACGTGGCGCTCTCAGCGGGCGTGCAGCGGATGGTGCGGACCGACCTGGGCGTGTCGGGCGTGGCCTTTACCCTGGACACCGAGAGCGGCTACCGGGACGCGGTGCTGGTGACGGCGGCGTACGGCCTGGGCGAACTCGTCGTGCAGGGGGCCGTGAACCCCGACGAGTACTTCGTGTACAAGCCCGCGCTGAAGGCCGGAAAGCGGGCGGTCCTCCGGCGGACGCTGGGCAGCAAGGCCCGCAAAATGATCTACGCCGAGGGCGGCGGTGTGGCATCGGTGGACGTGCCCGAGGCCGAGCAGCGGCGCTTCTGCCTTAGCGACGACGACCTCACCGAACTCGCCCGGCAGTGCGTGACCATCGAGGAACACTACGGCCGCCCGATGGACATCGAGTGGGGCAAGGACGGGCGCGACGGGCAGATTTACATCCTCCAGGCGCGGCCCGAGACCGTGCAGAGCCGCACCGGGCGCACGCTGGAGCGCTTCGAGCTGGGCGGGACGGGCGACGTGCTCGTCGAGGGCCGCGCGGTCGGCAACCGCATCGGCGCGGGCGTGGTGCGGGTGGTGCGCGACGTGGCGCAGATGGACCAGGTGCGCGACGGCGACATTCTCGTCGCGGACATGACCGACCCTGACTGGGAACCGGTCATGAAGCGGGCCTCGGCCATCGTGACCAACCGGGGCGGGCGCACCTGCCACGCGGCGATCATCGCGCGGGAGCTGGGAATTCCGGCGGTTGTGGGCACCGGCAACGCGACCCGCGAGCTGGAGAGCGGCGCCCAGGTCACCGTCTCCTGCGCCGAGGGCGATACCGGCTACGTCTACGCGGGCGAGTTGCCCTACCGGGTCAACCGCGTCGAGCTGGACGCTATGCCCCCCGTCGCCATGAAGATCATGATGAACGTGGCCTCGCCCGACCGCGCCTTCTCCTTTGCCGCGCTGCCGAACGAGGGCGTGGGGCTGGCCCGCGTCGAGTTCGTGATCTCCAACGTGATCGGGATTCACCCCCGCGCCCTGCTGGATTATCCGAACGTGCCCGACGACGTGCGGGCGCAGATCGAGGCGAAGACGGCCGGGTACGCCACCCCCCGCGACTTCTTCCGCGAGAAGCTGGCCGAGGGCGTGGCGACCATCGCGGCGGCCTTCGCGCCCAAGCCGGTGATCGTGCGTCTCTCGGATTTCAAGAGCAACGAATACGCCCACCTGATCGGCGGCCCGGCGTACGAACCGCACGAGGAAAACCCGATGATCGGCTTCCGGGGCGCCTCCCGCTACCGCTCGCCCGACTTCGCCGCCGCCTTCGCGCTGGAGTGCGAGGCGATTCGGGAGGTGCGCGACGGCATGGGCCTGACCAACGTGCAGGTCATGATCCCCTTCGTCCGCACGGTGGGCGAGGCACAGGCCGTGACCGAGGTGCTGGAGCGCAACGGCCTGAGGCGTGGCGAGAACGGCCTCAAGGTCATCATGATGTGCGAGATCCCCTCGAACGCGATCCTGGCAGAGCAGTTCCTCGAACACTTCGACGGCTTCTCCATCGGGTCGAACGACCTGACGCAGCTCACGCTGGCGCTCGACCGCGACTCCGGGCTGGTGGCCGACCTCTTCGACGAGCAGAACGAGGCGGTGCTCGCGCTGATGAGCCAGGCCATCGCCGCCGCGAAGCGGGCCGGGAAGTACATCGGCATCTGCGGACAGGGACCGAGCGACCACCCGGCGCTGGCGCAGTGGTTGATGGATCAGGGCATCGACTCGGTGAGCCTGAACCCGGACTCGGTGCTGTCCACCTGGCTCTCGCTGGCGGGCGAGCCGGAGGCGGCGCGGGCCTGAGCACGGCCGCCTGAACCGCACTCTTGAGCCGAGGCCCTACCAGAGATGACGGGGCCTCGAACTACGTCACAAGTAGAGGCGGCTTGGCAAGGACGCGCCCCGCCTACTTCAGGTTCTCGGCGTTCACAATCTGAACCTTGGCGACCCGGGGCTGGAGCACGTCGTCGAAGCGCATGATCAGCACGCGCGAGTTCATCCGTTCGCCGGTGTCCGAAAAGGCCACCGCGCCGGTGATGGTCGCGCAGCGGTCCTTGTCTGCCGCGAAGCACGCCGGGAGGTTGACCTTGCGGACGGCGGCGCTGACCTGTGCCCGGGTCGGGAGGGTCCGGGACGTGGAGGTCGCCTTGATCGCGTCCAGTAGCGCATTTGTCGCGTCATAGGCGTAGAGGGCCACGCCGCTCGGCTTGGTCTTGTAGGCCGTCTGGTAGCGGCCAGCGAAGGTCGGCGCATTGGAAAAGGCGCTGAGCGGTCCAAAGACGGTGCTGTACACGACGCCCGCGCCCGCGATGCCGGTGCGCTGAAGGAAACTCGGCGAGTCGAGGCCGTCGCCACCCATGAACGTCGCCGTGACACCTGCCGCCCGCAGCGCCTTGACGAGTTGCGATCCGGTATCGTCGGTGCCCCCGAAGTACACGACGGGGGCTCCACTGGCCTTGACCCTCTTGACCACCTCGGCAATCTGGGTAGGGGTCGAGGCCCCGGCGTAGGCGGCCACGTTCACCTTGCGCTTCTTGAGGTTGCTCATCAGCGCCCGCGTCAGGCCGTTGCCGTAAGCCGTGTTGTCGGAGATCACGTACACCGACCCAGCCTTCAGCTCGTCGTCGATAAAGGCCGCCGCTGCGACGCCCTGCGCGGCATCCGGGGCCACCACCCGGTTGAAATGGGTCCAGGCATTCTGGGTGAGTTGATCGCCCGTGCTCGCGGGCGAGATCATCGCCAGCCGCGCGGGGCCGAACGCCTGCGCGACCACGTTGGTCACGCTGGAATTCAGTGCCCCGACCACCCCCAGCACGCTCCGGTCGGCCACGATGCTCCGGGCGATCTGCGGGGCGAGCGACGCTGACGCCTGATCGTCGTAGGGCACCAGCACGAGGTTGTGTCCCAGCGCCTGAAACGCCTTAACCTGCTCCTGCACGGCCAGTTCTGCCCCGCGCTTGACCTCGGTGCCGATGGGAGTGAGACTGCCACTCAGCGGGCTGATGGTCGCGATCTTGATGGTCGCGGCCTCCGCCCCTCCAACCAGCAGCATCCCAGAAACGAAGGCGACTTCGAACCGCTTCCTGCTCCTTGCTTTGGGCATGTCTCACAGTAAGTCCCCCGGATCACACCGCTCTTACACCGGGACACCCCCCGTCAGGGTGCCTCTCCTGCACCCAACTCCCCGAACAGCGTCGGGGGCGGCTCGGTGGGCGGCCCCAGCCCGGAAGCAGTAATGCCCACGAGCCGCACGCCCCGCCCACCGATCAGCTCAGCGGTCACGAGGCGAGCGGCGGTGCGGGCGAGCGTGGCCCCGTCGCGCACCGCATAGGGCAGGGTCACCCGGCGGGTCACCACCGAGCGGTCGTCGAGCTTGAGCTTGAGGACGACGACCCGCCCGGCTAGGCCCGCCCGCGCGAGCCGCTCCTCGACCGCCCGCGCCAGGGGCGGCAGGACGGCGCGGACGGCCTCGACGCCGCGCAGGTCGTCCGCGTAGGTTTCCTCGGTGCCGACCGACACCGGGGCGCGGTCCGGCTCGACCGGGCGGTCGTCCTCGCCCCGGGCGATGCGGGCGAAGTGTTCCCCCACCCGCCCGAACCACGCGGCGAGGTGGGCAGGAGGCGTGCGCCGCAGGTCGGCCCCGGTGTGGATGCCGTGGGCGGCGAGTTTGGCGGCGGTGGCCGGGCCGATGCCGTGGAAGGCGGAGGTCGGCAGCGAGGCCAGCAGTGTGTCCGCCTGCGCGGGCAGCAGCACAGTCAGGCCGTCGGGCTTGTTCAGGCCGCTCGCGAGCTTGGCGAGGAACTTGTTCACGCTGACACCCGCCGTGGCGGTCAACCCGGTGGCCGCCCGAATCTCGGCGCGGATGCCCTGGGCGATGCGGGTCGCACTCGGTCCACCCCGCAGCGGCGCGGTCACGTCGAGGTAAGCCTCGTCCAGCGCGAGCGGCTCGACTAGGGGGGTGTAGCCCCGGAACACCTCACGGACCTGGGCGCTCACCTCGCGGTAGGCGTCGAACCTCGGCTCCACGACGACCAGCCCCGGACAGCGTTCCAGCGCCCGGTACAGCGGCATCGCGCTGCGGACCCCGAAGGGGCGTGCCTCGTAGCTCGCCGTCAGGACCACGCTGCGTTTGCCGCCCCAGGCGACCGCGACGGGTTGAGCACGCAGCCGGGGATCGTCACGCTGCTCCACGGACGCGTAAAAGGCGTCCATGTCCACGTGGATGATCTTGCGCGGCGGCTCTCCCACGCCCCCGAGTCTAGGCTCAGGGTTCAAGCTGGAGGAAGATCGCCTTGAGGTACTCGGCCTCCGGGAAGGAAGCGTGGTGGTCGGGCGCGTGGCGGCTGGTCCGCAACTCGCGCCAGCGGCGGCCACTGTGCCGCGCCGCACCCCGCACCGCCTCGAAGAATTCCTCGGCGCTGACGTGGGCCGAGCACGACGCGCTGACCAGAATCCCGCCGGGCGCGAGGCGGCGTATCCCGTCCCCGGCGAGCTTCCCGTAAGCGCGGATCGCCCCCTCCCGCTCCGCCTCCCGCCGCGCCAGCGAGGGCGGGTCGAGGATGGTCAGGTCGAACTCGCGCCGCGTTTCTTTCAACCACTCGAACACGTCGGCCTGCACCGTCTCATGCTTGGCGCCCAGGCCAGGATTGAGGGCGAAGTTCCGCTCCGCACCCGCCAGCGCGTGGGCGCTGATATCCAGGCTGACCACCTCCCGCGCCCCACCTCTGGCCGCGTACAGCGAAAAGCCCCCGGAGAAGGAAAAGGCGTTCAGCACCCGCCGTCCCCTGGCGAGCCCCTCCACCCGGCGGCGGTTCTCGCGCTGGTCGAGGAAAAAGCCCGTCTTCTGGCCCCTCACCACATCGGCCTCGAACTTCAGCCCTGTCTCCCGGAAGATGACCGGGCCGCCGGGCTCGGTGCCCACCACGATCAGGCCGTCGCCCAGTCCGACCCCCTCTGCCAATTCCCCGATGTTGCGGCTGAGGCGCAGGACCACCCGGAAGCCGGGGAAGCGGTCCTCCAGCAACTTCAGCAGCAGCGGCAGGTGGGGAAACCACGCCGCCGTGTACAGCTTCAGGACCAGCGTGTCCGCGTAGCGGTCGATCACCGCACCCGCAAACCCGTCCGACTCGCCGTTCACGACCCGGTAGCCGTCGGTGTCGGGGCCGAAGAGGGCCGCGCGGCGGTGCAGAGCGGCGTCGAGCCGGGCCGCCCACCACGCCTCGTCCACGGTGACGGGTAGCCCCGTGTGCAACACCCGCAACCGCAGCGGCGAATGCGGGTCGTACAGGCCGATGGCGAGAAAGCGGTCGCGGCGGTCGTAGATCACGGCGAGTTCCCCGGCCTCGCCCTCGCGGTTTTGCTCGCGCACGCTGCCCTCGTAGAGCCAGGGATGCCCGGCCCGCAGGTGCGCCTCGGCGGGGGCCGAGACACGCAGGCGGAGGCGCGGGCGTGGGGAGACAGGGGGCTGCGACATCGGGAGGCAGGGTAGCGCAGGGGGGGTGAGGGGAATGGGAGCGCCCCACCACCCCGCGCAAATGCGCCACATGAGAGCGGGCTTTCCCCTAGGCTCGGGGGGTGAAGACCAACTTCTGTCTGCCTCTCCTGGGTTCTGCCCTGCTGCTTGCCTCGTGCGGCGGAGGAACTCCGCAACCTGCCACAGACCGCACGGCGCCCACCGTCAGCCTCAATGCCGCCCAGAGCGGCACGACCGTCAATCTCACGGCCAGCGCCAGCGATAACGTCGGCGTGACGCGGGTGGAGTTCTACCGGGGCGAGACCCTGATTTACACGGACACCGACGCGCCATACACCTCTAGCTTCGCTGTCACCAGCAGCGACAACGGCCAGCTCAACGTGAGTGCGCGGGCCTACGACGCGGCCGGTAACCAGGGCTGGGCCGTGGCAGATAGCAGCACCGGGCAGATCATTCAGGGGGGAGCCATGATCCTCTTTGACGAGTTGCAAAACTCGGGCCGCACGGTGGCGATTGGCGCCTACACCAACGACGCGCAGACCCAGACGGGAGCGAGCCTACTCGGCCCCATCACGGCAGCGGGCGAACTGGAGACCTTCTTCTCCTACGATCTGAATGCCGATGATCCGCGTGCCTATCTGGTGGCGAGCGACGACGACGGGCGCCTGGAAAACTACGAGGGCGACCCCACCTTCTTCGGCGCAGGTGCCCTTGTTGACCGGGTCACCCAGCAGCCTAACCGAGCAGTCTATGTCGCCCTCGTGCAGGTGAGCAGCGATGTACCCAACGAGCTGACCGCACAGGCTGCCGCCAAGACGGACGCCCGCGCCCTGGCCGCCCAGACTGTTCAGCGCCAGTTCCGCACTGGGGCGAACCTCCAGGCCCAGGCTTTGGAGGTGTCCGGCATCCGGCAGCAAGCCCTGAACCTCCTCGAACGCCGCTAAGTTTCAGCGAAGAGGGCGACTCCGTGCGTGGAGTCGCCCTCTTGCCATTCTCCAACCTCAGTCGGCCGCCTGCTCGCCTTCCGCCCCCTCCGGATAGACCTCGATCACGCCCGCCGCGCCCATGCCGCCGCCGATGCACATGGTGATCAACGCCTTGCCGCCGCCCCGGCGCCGCAGCTCGTAGATCGCGGTCGCCGTGAGCTTGGCGCCCGAGCAGCCCAGCGGGTGCCCCAGCGCGATGGCGCCGCCGTTCACGTTCATCTTCTCCTCGTCGAAGCCCAGCTCGCGGGCCACGGCGAGGCTCTGGGCCGCAAACGCCTCGTTCAGCTCGATCAGGTCGATGTCGTCCAGGGTCAGGCCCGTCTGCGCGAGCACCTTCGGCACGGCCTTCACGGGGCCGATGCCCATGAGTTCCGGCTCCACGCCCGCCACCGCGAAGCCGAGGAACTTCGCCAGCGGCTTCACGCCGAGTTCCTGCGCCTTTTCCGCGCTCATCACGAGGACGGCGGCGGCCCCGTCGCTGAAGGGGCTGGAGTTGGCGGCACTCACCGAGCCGGTCGCCTTGAAGGCCGGGCGGACTTTTGCCATGTCCTCCAGGTTGGCGTCGCGGCGGATCAGCTCGTCCTTGTCGAAGGTAACGGTCTCGGACTTGATCTTGGTGCCCTTCACCCTGTCTACCTGCACGGGCACGGGGATGATCTCGGCGTCGAACCGGCCGGAGTCCTGCGCGGCGGCGGCCCGCTGGTGGCTGCGGAGGGCAAAGGCGTCCTGGTCCTCGCGGCTCACGCCGTATTTGGCGGCCACGTTCTCGGCGGTCAGGCCCATGCCGATGTAGGCGCCGGGGCGCTCGTCCACGAGGTCGGGGTTGGGGCTGGGGTTGTGGCCGGTCATGGGCACCATGCTCATGCTCTCCACGCCGCCTGCGAGCATCACGTCCGCCTGCCCGGTCTGGATCGCCGCCGCCGCCATGGCGATGGTCTGGAGGCCGCTGGAGCAGAAGCGGTTGATCGTCACGCCGCCCACCGAGTCGGGCATTCCGGCCCGCAGCGCGGCCATGCGGGCCACGTTCAGGCCCTGCTCGGCCTCGGGGATGGCGCAGCCCATGTACACGTCCTCCACGATGGAGGGGTCCACGCCCGCACGCTTCACGGCCTCGGAGAGCACGAGGGCGGCGAGGTCGTCGGGGCGGGTGTTGGCGAGGGTGCCTTTGACGCCGCGCCCCACGGGGGTACGAACGGCAGAAACGATAACAGCATCACGCATAGGCATAGTTATTACTCCTTACTTCGGTTACTCTAGCTCTCCGGCAGGTGTTTCGATAGGACTTGGCTCATATTCAGGATTGAATGCGACGGAACAACAACGTCAAATTCAACAAACTTAGTACTTTCAATGTGTTCTGATCCTATATCTGCATCGTCATCAATAAGAACTAAAGCTCCGTAGAAGTCAAATATTCTTACGTAGATAGCCTTGGCTGGTTGCCCTATGATGGCTATCAGATGGTCGGATTTCACGAAGTCGAAGATGTCCCTAAACTTGCTTAAAAAGTCCATCTGCCCTCGCAGCTTGAGTTCAGCAAGGTCGCTTAAGTTAGCTGAGGGATTCATAATAAATTTTCTGAGGCGCTTACTGCTTTCCGATTGTATGTAATCGCTACCAAGTTCCTCAGAAGCGATTTCGTACACTATTTTGAGAACCGCTTGGTCTATACCTATCAAATTTATGGTGTGGGTAAAACTAACCTCGGGATTCTCCGTCGATCTGTGTATAGGTGTGACACTTGCTGGGTCCATTTCAAGACCCTTTTTCAGCATTCTAGCGGCAATCTTTTCCAGAATTTCGGGAAGCTCAACTTCTTTGGTTGCATCAAGAGATATGGCAACACGCTGAGCGCCATTTTCATCTGTGTAGTATTTGACGTTTGTATCGAGAATAAGCTTCCCTGGCGCCTCTTCCCCAATCTCCCACTTGATACCTACGTTTGGATCACTCACTAACTTTCCATATGAGAGGGGGTGCTTCAGGTTTTTTCTTCTGCCGGTCAAACCTTTCTGGAAGCGAACGATCTCCACCAGAAAGTTTGAGACAAGGTGGACATCAACCTTTGAACCAAGATAGCTGTTACAATCTTTGCAAACACGCCTAATCACCAAGCTGCCACCAATAGCATCAGGAATTATATGCTCATCAGTAAGTTCTTGGAAAAAGTTTAGGCAAAAAATGCACTGCTGCCCAGGTGGGGAATCTGTCATACCTTCACCTCCTCCAACACAAGCGCCACAAACCTCTCCAACGCCGCGTCGTACCCCGCCGGGTCGAGGTTCCAGCAGCGGATGTGCTTGGCTCCCTCGACCCGGTGGTACTCCACCAGATCGGGGCGGGCGGCGGCGAGGGCGTCGGCCTGCCCCACCGGAATGGTGCGGTCGCGGGTGCCGTGCCACAGGAGGATGGGCACCTTGAAACCAGGGGCGGCCCTGATCTGGTCCACCGCGTCGAAGTCCTGCCCGGAGCGGCGGGTGACGACGTACTGCACGAAGGTCGCCACATGCCGCGCCACGAAGGGCGGCAGGCCGTACCGCTGCCCCTGCCAGCGGATGGTCGCTCGCCAGTCGAGCACCGGGCAGTCGAGCATCACGCCCAGGACGGGGAGGGGGAACGGCTCGTGCTTGTCACGCAACACGCTCAGGACGATGTTGCCGCCCATCGAAAAGCCGTACAGCACCGCCCGCCGGTAGCCCGCTTCCTTCGCCCACTCCAGGGCAGCGAGCACGTCCTCGGCCTCCTCGTCGCCCAGGGTGTGATAGCCGTTCCCGGAGCGCGGGGCACCGAAGGCATTGCGGAAGGTGACGAAGAGGGACCCCGCGCCTGTGCGCCGCAACGCCGGAAGCATCCTGAGCGCCTGCGAACGCTGGCCGCCGTGCCCGTGGACGACGATCACGATGGCGTCGCGCTCGCCCGAGACAGGCGGGATGTGCCAGGCGGGCATGTCTCCCAGCGGCGTGCTGATGGCCGTGTTCTCGTACTCCACGCCCAGTTGCGCCGGGGTGCCGTTGTAGACGAAGGAGGACACCCACGCGAGGGCGCCGTTCGGCAGCACGCCGCGCTCCTCCTGAACCTCGCGCCGCACGAGCGTCCCCGCGATCTTCGCCGGACCCAGGATCGCGTGCCCCCGGTTGGGCCGCAGCGGCACGATGCCGATGACCCCGCGTGAGAGGGTTTCCGGCGAGGCGGGCAGGTAGACCGAGTTCCCCCGCCGCCCCACCGGCACGAACGCCCCCTTCACCCAGCGCGTCTTGGACCGCAGGGTGATCTCGGCGCCGACGAAGGCCCCGACCGCCAGCAGGGCGGCGTAGCCCAGGGCGGCCCAGGCGGCGACACGGCGCTTGCGGACGTGGCGCAGACGGTCAGGGATAGAGAAACGTCGTTGCATCACTGGTCCTGTAGACAGGCGAATGGGGGAAGGGGCATGAGTTCTCTCGATATTCCCCTCCTTGTGGGGGACTCGCAGAGCTGCTTGCAGAGGGACGGGGAGGGGCCGGACGCCAGAGGCAACCACGCTGTTTTACCGAGGAAGTGGCCTTCGACGCCGTGCCCGTTCACCCCCTCCCAGCCTCCCCCCTCGAGGGGGAGGAGCAAAAGACCTCGACCTCCCTCTGCCCGACCATCAGTTCCTCAGCGGCTTGCCGGTCTTGAGCATGTGCTCGATGCGCTGCTGGGTGCCCTTCTTGCCCAGCAGGGTCAGGAACGCCTCGCGCTCCAGGTCGAGGAGATGCCCCTCGCTGACCTTCGCATTCCGGTTGTTGCCGGTGCCGCCGGAGAGGACGCGGGCGAGTTGCGTGCCCACCTCGGCATCGTACTTGGAGGCGTACCCACCCTCGGTCATCCCGTAAAGGGCCAGCTTGACGGCGGCGATGGCGGCGTCACCCATCACGGGAATGTCCTGGCGCGGCGTGGGCTGGATGTAGCCGGGGGCGAGGGCCAGCACCATCCGCTTGGCCTCCTCGATGATGTGGTTCCTGTTCATGACCACCGTGTCGTGGTCGCGCAGGAAGCCGAGCTTGCGGGCGTCGAGAGCGCTGGTGGACACCTTCGCCGTGGCGATCAGCTCGAAGGCACGTTGAACGGCGGGCAGCAGAGGCTGATTGGGCTGAAGCTGGTCGGTGAAGCGCAGCAGCATTTCCTTGGTGCCGCCGCCGCCGGGGATGAGGCCGACGCCCACCTCCACCAGCCCCATGTACGTCTCCGCGCTGGCGACGATGTGGTCGGCGTGGATGGAGAACTCGCACCCGCCGCCCAGCGCCATGCCGAAGGGGGCCGCGACCGTGGGGTGAGGCGAGAAGCGCATGGAGGTCGAGACCTGCTGGAACTGCTTGATCGCGTCGTCCAGCTCGTCCCACTCCTCCGCCTGCGCCTGCGAGAGGATCAGCGGGAGGTTGGCCCCGGCCGAGAAGTTCTCGCCCTGGTTGCCGAGGACGAGGCCCGCGTAACCCATCTCCCCCACCAGCTTGTGCGCGTCCTGCACGGCGCGGAGCTGGTCTTCCCCGAGCGCGTTCATCTTGGCGTGCCACTCAACGAGCAGCACCCCGTCGCCCAGGTCCACGATGCTCGCGCCCGCCCGCTTCTTGACGACCTTCGTGGCGTCCTTTTTCAGGTCCGCGATGATGAAATACGGCGCCTCGTACTTCGTCGGCTCGCCCGTCGGCGTGACGGTCGTGTCGCCCTCGTAGAAGCGCTCGCGGCCTGATTCCTTCATCGCCTGTAACAGGGGCGGGAGGGTGCGGCCCTCGGCCTCCAGGTTGGCGATCACAGTCTGGACGCCCAGGGTGTCCATCGTCTCGAAGGGGCCTTCCTCCCAGCCGAAGCCCCACTTCAGCGCGTTGTCGATGTTTTGAAGGCGGTTCGAGACGTGCCCGGCCATCTTCGCCGCGTACCAGAAGCCGTCGTTCATCACGCCGCGCAGGAAGTCGCCCTCCTTGCCCTCGGCGCCGTACAGCGCCTTCACGCGGGCGGCAAGGGGCTGGCTCTTGACCGCTTCCACGGCGGGCACCTTGACCTTGCCCCGGTCCTCGTACTCCAGCGTGTCGAGGTTCAGGCTCAGAATCTTGGTCTTGCCCTTCTCGTCCTTGGTCTTCTTGTAGAAGCCGCTGCCGGTCTTGTCGCCCAGGAACTTCTTCTCCTCGACGATCCGCCTGAAGGTGTCCGTGAGGGTGAAGTCCTCGTCGTCCGGCGTGGCCTTCCCGAGGTCGTTGGCGACGTGGTAAATGATGTCGAGGCCGCTCAGGTCGGCGGTGCGGAAGGTCGCACTCTTGGCGCGGCCCAGCGCGGGGCCGGTGAGCTGATCCACCTCGTCAGGGGTCAGGCCGGTGCGCTCCATGTGCTGCATCGCGCGGATGATGCCGTAGACGCCGATGCGGTTGGCGACGAAGCCCGGCACGTCGTTGGCGACCACGATGCCCTTGCCCAGCACGTTCTCGCCGAACTCGGAAAAGGCCTCCAGCACGGCGGGGTCGGTCTTGGGCGTGGGGATGACTTCGAGGAGGTGCAGGTAGCGCGGCGGGTTGAAGAAGTGGGCGCCCACGAAGCGGCGCTGGAAGTCCTCCGAGCGGCCCTCGATCTGGAGGTGCATGGGGATACCGGAAGAGTTCGACGAGATGATCGCCGTCTTCTTGGCGACGCCCTCCACCCGCGCCCACAGGTCGCGCTTGGCGTCCAGTTTCTCGATGATCGCTTCCAGAATCCAGTCGGCGTCCTTGAGCTTCTTCAGGTCGTCTTCGAGGTTGCCCGGCGTGATGAGGGCGGCGCGGGCCGGGTCCATGAAGGCGGCGGGGCGGGCCTTGAGCGCCCGCTGGATGCCCTGCTTGGCGAGGAAGTTGCGGTCGGGGTTGTCCGGCAGCACGATGTCGAGCAGCGTGACGGGAATCCCGGCGTTGGCGAGCTGCGCGGCGATGGCGGCGCCCATCACGCCCGCGCCGATCACGGCGGCCTTCTGAATACGGTAGGGCTGAGTCTGCATGTGACCTCCTGCGGTGAGGCTCGAAATTCTTGAACTCGGTCCAAAGGTTAGGGGCCGCCGGGGCGTTTGTCCACCGCCGGGGCCACAGAGCGAAAGGTGGGTTAACGCGCCGCCAGCCACGCCCGCGCCGCCGTCTCCAACGCGGCGAAGGAGGCGAAGCCCACAGCACGGGCCGCCCGGTCCCGGTCCCCCGTCTGAGCGAGGGCCTGCGCGAGCCGCCAGGGAGCGTCCCCGCCCTGCCGCGCCGCCAGGAACTCCACCACGCCGAGGCCCTGACGGTAGGCGTTGTCCCAGCGGTTTTCGGGCACAGCGGGAAAGTCGGCCAGCTCGGCCAGGGGCACCCACCCGGCGCGGGCGTAGGCGTTCACGCGGGCCTGCCCAGACTGCCAGCTCGACTCGGCGGTAAAGGTGCGGGCGGCGAAGTTCGCCAGCCCCTCGTGCAGCCACCAGGGAATGCGCTTGTCCCCGGCGGCTCCCCCGGCCTGGGCCGCCGCCACCCCCACGGCGAGGTGGGTGAACTCGTGCGTCAGCACCCGCAGCGCGGACGCCTCGGCCTGGGCCGGGGAGCCGCCGGGCAGCACCAGCTTGATCGCCTCGCCGGGTTCGTTCCAGCCGGAGACAGGTTGCAGCGAGGGGTAGACGGTGGCGCTGAGGCGTTCGGCGTCGGGGTAGACCTTGACCACGGCCCCCGGCGGGACGGTCAGGCCCAGCACCCGCTCGACCTCGCGGGCGGCGCGGGGCAGCAGGGGCGCGAGGAACGTGGCCTTCTGCGCCAGCTCCGGCACGCTCAGGGCGAGGAGGCTATCCGTCCCGGTTTTCACGGGGGTCAGGGCCTCGCCCGCGTAGCGCCAGACCTCGCCCACCCGGACCAGTTGCACGGGGAGGCTAACCCGGCGCACCTCGCCCGGCACCCGCGTCCAGACGAGGTCGAGGGTGGCCGTCGCTCCGGCTCCCTCTTGCCGCACGTCGCTGAAGCGGTAGGTCACGTCGGCAGGCACTCTGCGGGCGAGGTCGGCGGCGAAGTTGGCCCCCTCCACCGTGAAGGTGCCGCCGGGAGCGAGCAGGGCGCGGTAGGCGGCGGCGTCGCCCGCACGGGCCGCCGTCTGAAGGGCCGCCGCCAGCTCCGGCGGCGTGCGCTGGGCCAGGGCGGGGGAACACAGCATCAGTCCCGCGAGGAGGGCGGCGCGAAGGGTCATGGCTCAGCTTAAGGGCCGCCTGTGGTCGGCGCAGGACCGGAAGCCACTCTTCCCACTTCGCCTAGCAGAAGAAGGGCGACATGAAGCGCAGCGCCGCCGCCACGCCCACCAGAAACAGGGCCAGGGGTGTCCAGAACGAGCGGCGCGGGGAGTCCAGCAGCGCGAGCAGAAGGGAGAGGGCCGCGAGCCCGATGGCGAACAGCGCCCGCCTGTCGAAGGCCCGCAGCGTCTCACCACAGTTGTGCAGGGGGTGTGCCCAGTGCAGGCTGAACAGCAGCAGGCCGAGCAAGGAGGCCAGCAATAGGGCGAGGAGTACCCTCTGTCCGCGTTGTTCAGCGTTCCCAGTCGTCACGGCACCTCGCCTGGCCTCGGGCGACCCTTTAACCCGGCAGGAACTCTTTGACCACGAACACGACAACCAGCCCCGCGAGCGCCGAGAGCGCGGCGACACTCAGGCGGCGGTCCCGGTTCCACGCAGTCACGGCGACCCACACGGCCGCCAGCACGGGCACCAGCCCCACCCAGCCCACCGCGAGGGCGGCCAGTCGGGGGAACAGCACGCCCAGCGCCAGCAGGCCAACGGCCACCCAAAAGCCCAGCGGATAGAGCCACTCCGGCAGGCCCGCGAGTTCGGTGTCGGGCTTCTTCTCCGGCGTCATGCCTGCCCCCAGTATTTCCACAGCAGTTGCCCCGCCGTGAAGATCAGGAGCACGCTGAAAAAGAGCTTGAGTTGCGCGGCCGGAATGCGGCTTTGCAGCCCCGCGCCCGCCCGCGCCCCGATTAGCACGCCCAGGGCAACCCCGGCGGCCAGCCGCAGGTCCAGCAGCCCTCCCGCGTGGTACACCAGCGCGTTCCCCACGGCGGTCAGGCCCATGATGAAGGTCGAGGTGGCGATGGCCTGCCGGATGGGCACCCCTGCGAGGAGGTTCAGCACCGGCACCTGCACCGTCCCGCCGCCGATGCCCAGCAGGCCGCTCATGATGCCCGCGAAGGTCATCGCGGGGGGCACCAGGCGGCTGGGGGGGCGCTCGACCTCCACCCGCTTGAGGCCGCGCAACAGGTTGTAGGCCGAGTACAGCAGCAGGGCCGCGAACACCGTCGCCACCGCGCGGGCGGGCAGCACCAGCCCCAGGAAGGAGCCGACCGCCCCGCCCAGGATGGTGAAGGGAGAGAGCAGGTAGCCCGTCCGCGCCCGCACCAGCCCCTGTTGCAGATAACTCGCCGCCCCGCTCAGGCCCACCGCGAGCACCCCGATCTGCGACACGGCGACCGCCTGCGCGATGGTAATGTCGCGCCCGAACAGTGGCAGCACGAACTCCAGCGCGGGCACGACGACCACGCCGCCACCGAGGCCCAGGATCGCGCCCAGCACTCCGGCGAGCAGACCGACGGCAATCACGGCGAGGGTCAAGGTTGGATCACGGCAAGGAGGCTAACACGGCTCTCCCTCACCGCACGTAGGAGGCTCCGTTCAGGTCCAGCGTCGCCCCGGTCATGTGGCGGGCCAGCCCGGAGGCGAGAAAAGCGATGGTATGCGCGACCTCCTCGGGCGGGACCACGTCGCCCATCGGGATGTCGCGGGCAATATCGGCGGCGTGCTCGCGCAGGTAGCCCTCCGCCATGTCGGTGCGGACCCAGCCCGGCGCGACCGCGTAGGCCAGGATGCCCTCTCGGGCGTACCCCCGCGCGATGGAACGGGTCAGGGCGATCACGCCCCCCTTGGAGGCCGCATAGTGCATCGCGTCCGGATTGTCGCCCCGGAAGGCCGCCCGGCTCGCCACGTTGATAATGGTCCCGCCGCCCCGCGTCCGGAAGTGCAGGATCGCCTCCCGGCACAGGTCGGCCACCGCGACCAGATTGACCTGGAGGGTCTGCGCCCAGGTGTCCGCCCAGGCGTCGTCCGGGGCGTCCACCGTCACCGTCGGAGCGATCCCCGCATTGTTCACCAGCACGTCCACCCGCCCGCGCCACGTCAGCGCCTCCCGGAAGATGACCGCTCCCGCCTCCGGCTGGGCCAGGTCAGCGCCCAATGCGGTGGCCCGCTCCTCCCCCACCTCGGCCACCAGCGAGCGGGCCTCGTCCTCTCCGCGTCCGTAGTGCACGAGCACGTCGGCCCCCGCCGCCGCCAGCGTGCGTACCGTCGCCGCGCCGATGCCGCGCGAGCCGCCGGTCACCAGCACCACCTTGCCTGTCAGGTCGAGCATGGGGGCATTAGACCGCCTGGGGAGGGTCCGGGAGAGGCCGAGGCCCCGCGTGAAGCAACTCTCTAGCCCCACCGGACGAAAAGGCCGGGGGTCTTCTGCGACGCTGGGAACTGTTCGCAGGGCTTGACCGACAAAGGAGGCAGACATATGGATGCACAGCAAGTGGCGAGGGGACTCGGCTGGTTCAGCCTGGGGCTGGGCGTCGCCGAGCTTCTGATGCCGGGCCAGATCAGCCGTCTGGTGGGCGTGCGCGACGGCGAGCAGGACGGGCTGGTGCGCTCCTACGGGGTGCGGGAAGTGGTGGCCGGGGTCGGCCTGCTGACCCACCCGGCCGCCGCCGCGACCTGGGTGTGGGGCCGGGCCGTCGGGGACGTGCTGGACATTGCCACGGTGGGCCACGCGGGGCCGAACGACCCGCACGGGCGCAAGCGCATGGCGAACAGCCTGCTGATGCTCTCGGGCGTGCTGGTCGTGGACGTGCTGACCGCGCGGGCGCTGAGCATGAACCCGCCCCGCCGCATGAAAGGAGGGCGACCATGACCCGCAAGGACTACGAGGAACGGCCCCAGAGCGGCCGGAATTCCAGCCCCGCCGAGCGCGTGCTGTTCGGCAGCATCGGCGCGGGGCTGATCGCCCTGAGCCTGGGCCAACGCGGACAGGTGGGGACCCTGCTCGCCACCGGGGGCGCCCTCCTCGTCGCGGGCGCGGCGATGGGCCAGGGCCTCGGCGAGACGGTCACGGGCGTGCGCCGCACCGAAGACGACCAGATCAAGGTGGAAAAGGCGATCACGGTCGGGATGGGCGCCGACGAGCTGTACACCTTCTGGCGCAACTTTGAGAACCTGCCGCGCTTTATGGACCACCTGGAATCGGTAAAGGTGCAGGATGGGGACGGCCAGCGCTCGCACTGGGTCGCCAAGGCTCCGGCGGGCACGAGCGTCGAGTGGGACGCCGAGATCACCGCTGACGAGCCGGGACGCCGCATCGCGTGGCGTTCGCTGGAGGGGGCGACGGTGCCCAACGAGGGTGCAGTAGAGTTCCGCCCCGCGCCCGGTGACCGGGGCACCGAGATCCACGTCTCGCTGACCTACCGCCCGCCGGGGGGCACCCTGGGGGCGACGGTCGCCCGGCTGCTGGGCGAGGACCCCAACGTGCAGATTGAACATGACCTGCGGCGGCTCAAGCGGCTGCTGGAGGTTGGGCATATTCCCACCACCGAGGGCCAGTCCAGTGGCCGCAAGGGTGCGCTGAAGGCGGAGGCCAGGATGTACGACAACCGGAGGACCTCGTGAAGGCCGTCGTGTGGCAGGGTGTCAACCGCGTCAGCGTGGAGACGGTTCCTGATCCTCAGATTCTGCAGCCCACTGACGCCATCGTGCGGGTGACCAAGACCGCGATTTGCGGCTCGGACCTGCACCTCCTCGACGGCTACGTGCCCTCCATGGTCCACGGCGACATCGTGGGGCACGAGTTCATGGGCGAGGTCGTGGAGGTCGGCTCCGAGGTCCGCAAGGTCAAGGTGGGCGACCGGGTGATCGTGCCCTTCCCCATCGCCTGCGGCAAGTGCTGGTACTGCCAGAAGGGGCTGACCTCGCTGTGCGACAACTCCAACCCCAATCCGGGGCTGGCCGAGAAGTTCTGGGGCTACTCGCCCGCCGGACTCTACGGCTACTCGCACATTACCGGCGGATACGCGGGCGGGCAGGCGCAGTTCGCCCGCACGGTCTACGCCGACGCCAACCTGTTCAAGGTGCCTGACGGCCTGACCGACGAACAGGTGCTGTTCCTCACCGACATCTTCCCGACCGGCTTCATGGGTGCCGAGAACTGCCAGATCGAGCCGGGCGACGTGGTGGCCGTGTTCGGGGCGGGGCCAGTGGGCCTGTTCGGCATTGCCAGCGCCTTCCTGCTGGGCGCCGAGCGCGTGATCGCCATTGACCGCTTTCCCGAGCGGCTGGAGATGGCCCGGACCTACGGCGCGGAGACGATCAACTACGAGGAGGAGAACGTCTTTGAACTCCTCAAGGAGATGACCGGCGGACGCGGCCCAGACAGCGTGATGGACGCGGTGGGGCTCGAAGCGCAGGCGCACGGCCTGCTGGGCGTGGCCGACGCGGTCAAGCAGACCACCCGCGTGCTGGAGAGTGACCGCCCCCACGCGCTGCGGGCCGCGATCATGGCCTGCCGCAAGGGCGGAACCGTCAGCGTGCCCGGCGTGTACGGCGGCCTGGCGGACAAGATTCCGCTGGGGGCCTTCATGAACAAGGGCCTGACCATGAAGACCGGGCAGACCCACGTCCACCGCTACCTCGACCGGCTGACCGGCTACATCCAGCGCGGCGAGATCGATCCGACCCGGATCATCACCCACCGCCTGACGCTGGACGAGGCGCCGCACGCCTACCACATCTTCAAGCACAAGCACGACGGCTGCATCAAGTGCGTCCTCGACCCCTGGGCCGACCCCAAGGATCACGAGCCGACGCCCGCGCCCCAGCCACAGGGCTGAGGAAGGGCGAGCACGGCGGGCCGGAGGGAAAAGTCCTCCGGCCCGCCGCTGTGGAGCGAGTCTCCGTTAACCGTGCCCCACCACCAGCCAGCGCCGTTCCGCTCCCGTCACCCGCCTGCCGTCCAGCCACACCAGCGCCGCCCGTGCACCGTCGCCCCACAGCACGGCGGCTTGCCCGAACGCGCTGCCCCACTCCGCCGCCTGCCAAAGCCGAGCCCCATGAATCAGCAGCGCGGCCTCGGCCCATTCGCCCTTGCCGTTGATGACAAGCATGGGGGTGAACCCGCCGTCCTGCACGAGGGTAAGGAGGGCCGCGTGGGCCTGCGCATTCGCCAGGTCGGACGCCCGCTTTCCAGCCGGATTCCACGCGGTGACGATGGCCCACGGTCCGTAAGCCCAGCTTGGTGGGCGGCCGGGCATGGGCGACAGGACACCCTGTTCCCCGGCGGGGCCGTAGCCTGTCCCCAGGAAGGCGGCCCGCAACCCTGCCCTCAAGGGCGCAGCATGACGGCCTCGGCGTTGAGCAGCGGCGCCTGCCGGAAGCGCAGGGCCACCCGCACGCGCTGACCTGGCCGGAAGTCCCCGGCGAGGACCACCCGGTAGGGCGTGCTCTCGCCCAGCAGCAGGGTGCCCGGCACTGGAATGCTCTCCACCATTTCGCAGCGGGGGGTGCAGCGCAGCAGCCGGGCGCGGCCTGCGCCGCTCCACACGCCCGTCAGCGCGTCGCCCCCGCCCACCGTCACCCGTCCCTGCAAGACCGCGCCGCCGAACGCAGGCCGCAGTCCCAGGTCGGCGGCGGGTAGCCGGGCGGCGAGGGCCACCCCCAGCCCGGCCAGCAGGAGGACCGCGCCGCGTCTCATTCCTCCTCCTCGGCCGCGTCCGGCTCGTCAGGGGCGTCCACGGCCGTCTTGGTCAGCTCACGCAGGACGCTGGTGGCGAAGCTGCCCTTCGGGAGCGTGAAGGCCACCGTGTACCCGTCCTCCTCGGGGCGCACCTCGGCCCCCTCGGGGAAAATGCGGGTGAGGCGGCGGTCGCCCCGGCGGGAGGCGAAGACCTCGGGCGTGAGGCCGAAGGCGGCCAAAGCCTCAGCCTCCAGCGCCCCTGCGTCCAGGGTCAGCGGCTTGACCTTGCGGCCAAACAGCGTGCCCGTGGCGCTGACCTCGCCGCGTTCGGCGCGGGGGGACTCGGCCGCCGCGTCCTCGACCAGAAAGACGCCCCCGGTATCGTGCTTTTTCGCCATATCCCCGGCGATCAGGCGGTCGAACAGACCGCGTGAGAGCCGCAGGTTCAGGAAGTGGTTGAACAGCAGGCTCTGCACGCTGGTCGTCAGGAAGCGCCGCACGCGGGGGTCGCGCACCCGCGACTCGCCGCGCAGGACGCGCAGGCCTTCTTCGGCATTCAGCCCGTGCAGGCCGAAGCGCTGCGGCCCGAAGTAGTTGGGCACGCCCCCCGCCGTCAGCAGGGCGAGGGTCGCCGCTGCCGTGTCGGCCATGCCCTCAGCGCCGCGCGCCCGCACCACGAAGCGGTTGCCGCGCAGGTGGCCCAGCCCCAGCTTGTTGCCGTGGCGAGTCACCTCCAGCACCCGCACGCCGTCCAGCGCGAATCCCTCCAGTCGGGCCTCGTACTTGGCGGGGAGGCTGATCCACTGGGTCGTGACGGCGTGGCGGTCCTTGAGCCCAGCGACCCCCACGTCGCGGTCGCGCACACCGAGTTGGGTGGTCAGTTCGCGCAGGACGTGGGCGGTGGTGTGCCCGGTCTTTTCCAGCCGCAGGTAGAGGTGCTCGCCCTCACCGGAAAGGGGATAGGCGGGGACCTCCTCCACCCGGAAATCCTCGGGCACGGTCCGCAGTCGGCCCCCCGTTCCGGGCGTCTCCGTCCGCGTGGCGAGCGCCGTCCAATCAAACACCAGACTCACGATCCGTCCACCCTACGCCCTGCGGCGGGCCTGCGGGGTGAGAGGGCGCCGGGGGGGAGTGGGCACGCTCCCTCAGTTCAGCACCCGTTCGCCTCCGCCCGGCGGCGTCCAGTCGGCCCGGAAGAGCTGCGACGGCCCCGGCCCCAGCTCCCGCACGTACCACACCCGCACGCCGCGCTCCCAGCCGCGCAGGGGCAGGACGGCGTGCCCGCCGCTGGGCAGCACGTTGAGCGGAGCGCCGCCCTCGTCACGCACCCGCAGCCAGGCGTTCGTGCCGCTGGGCGACCACCCGGCCAGCCACAGGGGGCCATCCGAGACGTTGGTGAGCCGGGCGCCGCGCCCGGTCAGCGCGAGGCTGAGGTCGGGCCACTCGGGAAGCTGGGTGGGGCCGAATCGCACCTCCAGCCCCGGCAGGCGCCGGGCCGGGGGGAGGGGACGAAACAGGGTGCGGGCGATCAGTCCTCCGGCCCCCGCCAGCAGCAGCCCCAGCGCGGCGGCCAGCGGCACGGCCAGGTCGCGCACCCGCCCGTCTCCCTGCGCGGCGAGCAGGGCCAGCAGCGCGAGGCCCAGCAGCACGCCCACCAGCGGCCACGCCCCACCGGGCCGGGTGCGGGTGGGCCGGAACGCCCCCGGCCAGAACTCGGCCAGCAGCAGCGCCGCCGCCCCCAGCCCGAAGAGGGCCGGAACCTCCAGCAGCGGCGCGAGCAGCAGCACGAGCCACCCCAGCACCGCCCACCACGCCACGCGCGGTTCGTGGCGGAGACGGGCCTCCCGCCCCACCCGCCACAGCCAGTAGCCCGCGATCAGGGCGAGGCACAGGGCGTAGAGGGGCGTCACGTAGGCGGCGAAGGTCACGCTTCCCTCTCCTCCGCCCCGCCCGGTTGCCCGTGCCGCCGGACCTCAAAGACGAGGTGACCGAGTTCGTCCCGCAAGAGGCCCTCCCAGGCGGTCTGCACCGCGCCCCGGCTGCCGGGGAGGGCGAACAGCAGCGTCTCTCCCGCCAGGCCGCCCACCGCCCGCGAGAGCATGGCGGCGGCGCCCACGTTGCGGTAGCTCAGCATCCGGAACAGTTCCCCGAAGCCAGGGAGCGGCTTGGTGAGCAGCGACTCCACGACTGGGACCGTCACGTCGCGCCCGGTGATCCCGGTGCCCCCGCTGGTGAGGACCACGTCGGCCCCCGCCATCAGCTCGGCCAGCGCTGCGCGGATCGCCCCTTCCTCGTCGCGGACGATGCGGGAGGCGGTGACCTCGTGGCCCGCCGCCCCCAACTCGGCCCGCAGGTAGGCGCCGCTGGTGTCGGTCGCCTGGGTACGGGTGTCGCTGATGGTGAGGACGGCGGCCCGCACCGCTTTGGGCGCGGCGGCGCGGTGTCCGGTGGGGCCAGAGGGCGGGGGGGCAGGGTCGGCCATGACGCCCGCACCATACGCCGGAGCGTGACCCGGCGGGCGGGGGCAGGCTCACGGTCAGGCGATGCTGGAGCGGGCGACGGCGGCCCTCCCCTATACTGGCCCGCGATGAAGCCCATCGGCCCCTACGTGGCCGCGCGTGACCTCGGCGGCGACCCCACGGCGGCGGTGCGGACGCTCCGCGCGACCGACCGCCTGACCGGGATGCCGGTGCTGCTGCACGTGCTGCCCCACGCGGCCCCGTTGCCCGAACTGCCCGACTCGCCCGCCCTGCTGCGCCCCTCCGAGGGCGGGATGGATGGCGAGACCGCCTATATCGTCACCGAGCTGCCGCCCCACGCGCACCCGGCCCGCGATCCCCTTCTCGCCGCACGGGGGGGGCTGGAGGGCCTCGCGGCGCTGCACGCGGCGGGCCTGACCCACGGGGGCGTGAGCGCCGCGCAACTGTGGAGCGTGGACGGGCAGGTCGCGCTGGCGGGGGCCGCGCTGCCCTGGGGGGGTGACCCCACGCCGGAGGAAGACGTGCGGACGCTGCTGGGGGCGCTGGAAACGTTGGGCGAGCTTCCGGCTTCCCTGCGGAACCTGCCCGAGGGCGCGACCGCCCAGGAACTCCTCGCCCGGCTGGACGCGCCCCAGGAGGCGCCGCCGCTGCGGACGAACTCTCCGGCCGAAGCCGAGGCGGAACCGGCGCCGGACCCTGCGCCCGCCGACGAGCCGGACGCCCGCTCATCCATCATCGTGACCGCCGCTCCGGCGGAGGTTGACCCGGAGCCTGCCCCCAAGAGCACTCCCGAGCCGTCCAGGGTCGCGCCCTCCCCCACCTCGCGGCGGCGGCTGGGTGAGGAGGTCCGCATCACCTGGAACCCGGACGGCACCCGGCGGGTGGTCAAGCCGGGGCAGGAGGCCACGCCCGCCCCCCGACGCGAGACCAGCCGCCCCGCGTGGCTGTGGCCCCTGCTGGCGCTGCTCGCGGTGCTGGCACTGGCAGCGGCGGTGTGGGCGTGGCGCTCGGGCAGTGGGGCGGACGCGCCGACCGCCACCCGGACAGCAGCTTCGGCCTCCGCCTGCTGCACCCTGACCTTTGCCGTGAATGGCGAGGCTCCCGGCCCGGTCCACCTCAGCGTGGTGCGGGCGCCCGCCGGAGCGAACCTGAAGGCGGGCACCGAGGTCGGCACCGCCCCCGGCGCAGTTCCCCTGCCCACGCCCGGCGAGTACGTGCTGCGGGTGGCCGCCGACGGGTACGCCCCCGCCCAGGTCACCGTGACGGCCCCCAGCGCGGTGCCGGTCACCATAGACCTCGCCCCGTAGGGCAGGAGCGGGGCGAGCGGCGTGGCTGGACACCCCCTCCCCGCCTCAGCGGGCGGCTGTGCCACAATCACGCCCGTGAGCCTCGTCATTCTGGACTTCGGCAGCCAGTTCACCCGCCTCATCGCGCGGCGCTTCCGCGAACTGGGGGCGTACAGCGTGATCCTGCCGGGCACCGCGAGCCTGGAGCGCATCGCGCAGGAGAACCCTCAGGGGATCGTCCTGTCGGGCGGCCCCAGCAGCGTCTACGATGCCGGAGCGCCGCGCCCCGCGCCCGGCGTGCTGGAGCTGGACGTGCCCATGCTGGGCGTGTGCTACGGCATGCAGTTTCTCGCGCACGAGGCAGGCGGCGAGGTCGCGCGGGCGGGCAAGCACGAGTACGGCAAGGCCGACCTGACCCGCTACGGGGGGCAACTCTTTCGCGGCATTCAGGGCGAGTTCGTCGCCTGGATGAGCCACGCCGACTCGGTGACCCGATTGCCGGAGGGCTACGAGGTCGTGGCCGAAACCGCCGACACGCCCGTCGCCGCCATCGAGAACCCGCTCACCCGCCGCTACGGGGTGCAATTCCACCCGGAGGTCGTCCACACGCCCAAGGGTGGGCAACTCCTCGCCAACTTCCTGGAGATCTGCGGCGTGGCCCGCGACTGGACCGCCGAGCACATCATCGACGACCTGATCGGGGGCGTGCGGGCACAGGTGGGCGATCAGGGGCGGGTGCTCCTCGCCATCAGTGGCGGGGTGGATTCCTCCACGCTGGGGCTGCTGCTGGCGCGAGCGATTGGGGAGCGGCTCACCGCCGTCTTTATCGACCACGGGCTGCTGCGCCTCGGGGAGCGCGAGCAGGTGGAGGCCGCGCTGAAGCCGCTGGGCGTCAACCTCGTGACGGTGGACGCCCGCGCGGAGTTCATGGGGGCGCTGGCGGGCGTTTCCGACCCCGAGGAGAAGCGCAAGATCATCGGCCGCGAGTTCATCCGGGCCTTCGAGCGCGAGGCCCGCGAGTACGGCCCCTTCGACTTCCTCGCCCAGGGCACCCTCTACCCCGACGTGATCGAGTCGGCGGGCGGCGGGCAAGGCGACAAGTCGGGCGCGGCCAACATCAAGAGCCACCACAACGTGGGCGGTCTGCCCGACGACCTCGCCTTCAAGCTGGTCGAACCGTTCCGCACCCTCTTCAAGGACGAGGTGCGCGAGATCGCCCGGCTGCTGGGCCTCCCCGACCATATCCGGATGCGCCACCCTTTTCCCGGCCCCGGCCTCGCCATCCGCTGCCTGGGGGCAATTTCCGAGGAGAAGCTGGACATCCTGCGGCGGGTGGACGACATCTTCATCTCGGGACTGCGGGAGTTCGGGTTGTATGACGGGTGCAGCCAAGCTCTGGCGGTGCTGACGCCCATCCAGTCGGTCGGCGTGATGGGCGACGGGCGCACCTACTCCTACACGGCAGCGCTGCGGGCCGTGACCACCGACGACTTCATGACGGCAGAATGGGCACGCCTGCCCTACGAGTTCCTGGCGACCATGAGCAACCGCATCGTGAACCAGGTCCACGAGGTCAACCGCGTGGTGTACGACATCACCGGGAAGCCGCCCGCGACGATCGAGTGGGAGTGAGAGGAGGCGGAGGTCAGGCCGGGCGTTGCTGTCCGGCCATGAGTCGGCCGTAGCCCAGCGACATCACGGCCCACAGCGCGATCAGCAGGAACACGGCGAGGGGTGTCACGGCCTCGTCTACGAGGTTGCCCCCGGTCATCATCGTGGCAGTGGGTAGCCCCCAACCCGCCGCCAGGAGCAGCGTCCGATCTGACAAGGGCTTTTCGGGCGTGGCTTGCCCCGTCAACCACCCGCCCAGAACGCCCAACGCTCCCGCCAGCACCGCCACTCCCCAGAACCACAGCGGCAACGCCTCCACCTTCCAGTCCACCTGCCAGAGGCCGAGGACCACCGTAATCAGCGCAAGAGCGAAGAAAGCCGCGAGGAAGGCGAGGGGCGAACGCTTCATCCCCCGAGGCTAGAGCATTTGACAGAAGAATGCGTGCTGTTCTGACCCTCTCCCCTCGTGGGAGAGGGCCTTGCGAAGCAAGGGGTCAGGGGGCGCCCAGACCAATTCGACGAACATCTTCTTTCGTCAAATGCTCTAGGCGGCAGGGCGGCCCGGCAAGGTGCCCACCGCCGCCTTCTGCACCTGCACCGCAAAAACCCCCCGCCCATCACATGCAGGGGGTCTTTCATTCAGGCTTCTGGGGTTCAGCGTCCGGCGGGCACGAACTCGCGGTCGGCGAAGTCCTCGCGGCGGGCCTCGCCCCGGTCACTGCCCCGGTCGTCGCGGCTCCAGCGGCCCTGACCGCCCCGGCCACCGCCCTGGTAGCCGCCGCCGTCACGCGAGCCGTAGCCCCCGCGTCCGCCGCCCTGGTAGCCGCCGCGCCCGCCGCGGGAGCCGCCCTCGTCGCGGTCGCGGTAGCCCCGGCCGCCGCCGTAACCGCCGCCCTGGCGGCCCTCACGGGCAGGCGCCTCGAACAGTTCGGGCAGCTCCTGGGCGACCTCAATCTGCACTTCGCCCTCCAGCGGGGAGGCGGCGAGCAGCTTGGCGATGAACTCGCTGGGCACGTCCGCCACGGTGCCGCCGCGCCACTGCCGGACCTTGCCCAGGCGGCGGGTGTCGAGGTCGCTGGCACGGGCCAGCAGCGCCACCGTGCGCGGCACGCTGAGGCGCTCGCCGTGCAGCACGACCGTGGTCAGGCCTTCCTCGCCGCTCAGCAGGCTGGCCGCCTTGGCAGGCTCGGTCACGCCGCTGATCTTGGCGAGGGCACGGGCCAGGGCTTCGAGGCCCAGTTCGCTGAACAGGCGCTCGGCCTCAGCCTGGAAGGTCCCAGCCACCGCTGCGTCCACCCGGCGCACCATCTCGGCGCTGGAGCGGGCGCTGGCCTCCTGCACTTCCCTGGGGGTGGGCAGGGGGCGTTCCTTGAACTGCACGCCAGTCCGGTATTCGAGGTTGCGCATCTCGCGGCCGTCGCGGTCGCCGTACATCACGATGGCGGTGCCGGTGCGTCCGGCGCGGCCGGTGCGGCCCGAGCGGTGCACGTAGCTTTCGGGGTCCTGCGGCAGGTGGTACTGCACCACGAGGTCCACCTCGGGGATGTCGAGGCCACGGGCGGCCACGTCAGTCGCCACCAGCACGCCCACGCGCCCGCTGCGGAAGGCCCCCAGCGCCCGCTCGCGCTGCGTCTGGGCGAGGTCGCCGTGCAGCGCCTCACTCTCGATGCCGCGGTGAATCAGCTCGTTCGCCAGTTCGTCGGCCTCGCGCTTGGTACGCGTGAAGACGATGGCCTTTTCGGGGTTGTAGACGGTCAGCAGGTCGGCCAGCACGCGGGTGCGGGTACGCCCCACCTTCACCTTGAGGTGCTCGACAGTCTGCGCGGCCTGGCTTTTGCCCTCGCCCACCATGTCCACGGTGACGGGCTCCTTGAGGTAGTTGCGGGCCAGGCGCTTGATGTCGGGGGTCAGGGTGGCGCTGAACAGCATGGTCTGCCGCTCGGCGGGCGTCTTCTGGAGAATCGTCTCGATGGCGTCCGCGAAGCCCACGCTGAGCATCTCGTCGGCCTCGTCGAGCACCGCGTACTCCACCGCGCTCAGGTCAAGGTTGCCGCGCTCGAGGTGGTCGATAATGCGGCCGGGCGTCCCCACGACCACGTCCACACCCCGGCGCAGGGCGTTTTCCTGCGGGCTGTAGGCGGCCCCGCCGTACACGGTGACGGTGGTCAGGTGCGCCCCGCTCTTGGAAAACTCCTCCGCGACCTGCTTGGCGAGTTCGCGGGTGGGGGCCAGCACGATGGCGCGGGGCAGGCGGCCGCGCTCGCGGCTGGGTTCGAGGTTCTGCACGATGGGCAGCGCAAAGGCGAGCGTCTTGCCCGTCCCGGTGCGGGCGCGGCCGATCAGGTCCTTCCCGGCGAGGGTCTGGGGCAGGCTCCCCTCCTGAATGGGGCTGGCTTCGGTGATGCCGCGCTCGGCAAGACGCGCCGCGAGTTCGGGCGCGATCAGTTGATCAAAGTTCATTTGTAGTCCTTTCGGGAGATTTCCCCTAAGAACTCCAAACGCCTTCAACCCTGAAAGCTCGTCCTTTGAGTGAGGGGCACTCTCCAGCCGCCGGGGGCATCCCGGTCGGCGCACGAAGAGAAAGTGTACACCACAGGCCGACGAAAGGCAAGGGGTTAGGCCCGCTCCGACGGCAGACTTTCCAGAGTGGCCGGAAGGATTCCCCCCAGCGCCACCCACGCCGAGAGCAGGTCGTCGGGCGCGGGGGCGTGAAGGTGCAGCGCCTCGCCCGTCGCGGGGTGGGGCAGCGTCAGGAAATGGGCGTGCAGGGCGTGTCGCCCGATGGCCTGACTCTCCCGCCCATAGACGGGGTCGCCCAGAATCGGACTGCCGAGGTGCGCGAGGTGGACGCGAATCTGATGGGTGCGGCCGGTGCGCGGCTGGGCACGGACGAGCGCCAGCGTGCGCCCGTGCCCGTCCGGATGGGCCTCCAGCGGGGTAAATCGGGTCTGCGCCTCGCGGGGATTGGCCCCGCCCACCGTCATCCGCTGCCGGGCGGTGGGATGGCGGCCGATGGGCGCACTCACGTTGACCGGCCCGTCCGCCTTCCACGTTCCGGCGGCAATCGCCAGGTAGGTCTTGCGGGTGTCGCGGTCCTTGAAGGCCGCCGCGAGCCGGGCGTGGGCCTCCACCGTCTTGGCGACCACGATCACGCCGCTGGTGTCTCTGTCCAGCCGGTGCACGATGCCGGGGCGGTAACCGTCGGGTCCCTCGGCGCCGGGCTGCTCGGGGAGGGTCATGCGGCCCAGCAGCGCGTTCACGAGCGTGCCAGAGGTGACGCCGGGGGCCGGGTGGGTCACCATGCCGGGTGGCTTGTTCACGGCGATGAGGAAGTCGTCCTCGTACAGCACGTCGAGGGGCACCGCTTCGGGGGCGACGGTCGCGTCGGGTGGAGGGGGTGGGCGCACGGTCAGGGCCTCGCCGCCCCTGAGCTTGAGGCTGGCTTTGGTCGCAGGTTGCCCCCCCACCGCCACATGCCCACCCGCGATCCACCCGGCGACCTGCGAGCGGCTGACCCCGGTGAGGTCGGCGAGCACCGCGTCGAGGCGGCCCGGCGCGGCGGTGAAGGAAAGCGGCTCGGTCACGCGGGGCAGTGTAAATCCTGGGGGAGCTAACCCTCGCGGGCCAGCGCCAGGGCTTCCAGCGCGTCGGCCAGCTCCGCGACAGACAGGCGGCCCGAATCCAGTTCGAGGTTGGCCCCGGCCCGCAGGAGGGGTTCGACCGTCTCCAGGTAGCCCAGCACCTCCGCCTGCTCCGCTTCGGTCTTGCCATAGGGATTGTCCGTGCGCGTCCGCAGCCGGGCGAGCAGCACGTCGGCCGGGGCGCTGAGAAGGACCACACGGTCGAAGCTGTCGTAAAAGGCGCCCTGATTGGACTTGCAGCCGCACACGAACAGGGGACGCGCCTCTTCAGCGAGCAGCGCCCGCATCGGCCCTTCGCGCCAGATCCAGTCGGGCTGGCCCTCGGCGTCGGTCGTCCACTCCGACCAGTCGTCGGTATCGGTGTCCACGGCTCGGAAGCCGCGCCGGGCGAGTTCGCGGACCACCGACGACTTGCCGGTGCCCGACATGCCCGTGATCAGGACGCGCCGCATGTGCCCGGCCACAAGGCAGCGAAGGAGACGCCCTTCACCGAGACTCGGCCTTGAGGGGCGGTACCCGCAGCCCGCCGCGCCCGTCCCAGCCCTTGAAAGCGTAGAAGCGGCCCGGCTCGCCCGTGCGGAGGTAGTCCAGCAGCGGCTCGCGCATGGGCGGGGACTCCAGCAGTTCCATCGCCTCGTCGGGGGTGCAGAAACGGGCCTCCACGATGAAGCCGTCGGGGTCGGCGGGGTTGAGAAGGCCCTCCCAGGTGGCCTCGAAGGCGACCGCAATGGCCCGCTCGCCCCGGCGCTCGTCCTCGATATGCACCGTGTAGACCATGTGCTTGATGCCGGTAAGCTTGAGGCCCGTCTCCTCCACGATCTCGCGGTAGAGGGCTTCGAGCAGCGTCTCGCCGGGTTCGACCACCCCGCCGGGCAGGGTGTGGCGCACCCGTCCGAGGCCCTGCCAGTCGTTGCCGACGAGCAGCACCCGCCCGAAGCGGTCTCGCAGCACCCCGGCGGCGACGAGGAGGTCACGCCGCGCCATCGGGGGCCTCCGCGAGGTCGAGCAACTGCCGCTCGCGCTCCTGCCGGGCCAGGGCCGCCACGACGGGTGCGAGCCCCCCCGCGACCACGCTGTCGAGGGCGAAATTCTTGACCTCCCCCTCCAGGCGGTGGTCGGTCACGCGGTTTTGCGGGTAGTTGTAGGTGCGAATCTTCTCGCTTCTCTCGCCCGTGCCGACCTGCGCGGCGCGGGTCTGACGTTCTTCCGCCTCACGCGCGGCCCGCTCACGCTCAGCGAGGCGAGCCGAGAGGACTTGCAGCGCCTTTTCGCGGTTCTTGATCTGCGAGCGGCCGTCCTGGCAGACGACCACGATCTCGTCGGGCGTTCCGGCACGGTACACCGCCCGCACCGCCGAGTCGGTGGTGTTCACGCCCTGCCCGCCCGCCCCCTGCGAGCGGAACACGTCGATGCGGACCTCCGAGAGGTCGAGGGTGACCTCGCCCGTTTCCACCTGTGGCAGCACGGCGACCGTCACCGTGCTCGTATGGATGCGGCCCTGCGACTCGGTGGCGGGGACGCGCTGGACCCGGTGGACACCGCGCTCCCACTTCAGGGCGCGGAAGGCGAACTCGCCCGTCACCTCCGCGACCACCCGGCTCGCCCCGCCCAGGTCGCTCTCGGAGGCCTCCAGCACGTTGAGTTTCAGACCCGCTCCCTCGGCGTAGCGGGTGTACATCCGCAGCAGGTCGACCGCGAAGAGGCCCGCCTCCGCGCCCCCGGCCCCGGCCCGCAGCTCCAGAATCACGTCGCGGGCGTCGTCGGGGTCGGTGGGAAGGAGGAGCACTTCCAGCTCGGCGTCCAGCTCGATCAGCCGCGCGGTGAGGCTCTCGACCTCCCCGGCGGCGAGTTCGCGCAGTTCGGGGTCGGCCAGCAGCTCGCGGGCCTGGGCGAGCGCCCCCGCCACTTCCGCCCGCTCGCGGTGCAGGGTCACGACCGGAGTCAGTTCGCGGTGACGGCGGGTCAGGCGGGTGTACTCGGCGGGGTTGGCGAGGACAGAGGGGTCGCCCATCGCCCGCTCGATATGAGAGAACTCGGCCGCCAGTTCCTCCAGGCGGCCGCCCTGGGCACCGCTTACCACGGCGGCCCAGCGCAGAACAGAACAGGGGTGGACACAGGCTTCATGGGGGCAGTCTACTGTCCGGCCCCCCGCGCGACCGGAAGGCAGGCAACAGGCCCGCAGCGTGCACACTGAAGCGGTGCAGACTGAAACAGCGAACAACGGGGGAACGCGGCGGGTGACGGTAGGGCTGCTGGGCTGCGGCACGGTGGGGCAAAACGTGCTGCGCCTGCTGGAGCGGCGGCGGGGCGTCTTCGCCTCCATGGGTGTGGAGGTCGAGGTCGCGGGCGTGCTCGTGCGCGACCTGACCCGAGAGCGGGACGTGCCGCCAGGAACGCCCCTGCGCGACGACCCCGCCTTCTTGCAGGAGTGCGCGGTCGTCATCGAGGCGCTGGGAGGCATCGAGGCGCCGCTGGCGCTGCTCTCACCCTACCTGCGAAGCGGGCGGCCCGTCATCACCGCGAACAAGGCGCTGCTCGCCGAACGCTGGGACGACCTCCGCGAGCACGCCCTCGCCGGACGGCTCTACTACGAGGCGGCGGTGATGGCCGGAACGCCCGTCATCGGCCCGATGAGCACGGTGCTGCGGGCGAGTACCTTCATCCGCCTTCAGGCCGTGCTGAATGGGACCTGCAACTATGTCCTCTCGCAGATGGAGGCCGGGAAGCCCTACGCCGACGCCCTCGCGCAGGCCCAGGCCCTCGGGTACGCGGAGGACCCGCCCACGCTGGATGTCGGCGGCTTTGACACCGCCCACAAGCTGACCGTACTGGCCCGCTTCTGTGCCCACGGGGACTTTCCGTATTCGGCGGTGGACATTCAGGGCATCGAGGGCGTGACGCTGGAGCACGTGCAGGAGGCGAAGGCCGCCGGGCAGCGCATCAAGCTGGTGGCCGAACTGAGCCCGGATGGGGACGGCTGGCACGCCCAGGTCGCGCCCCAGCGCCTGCCCATGACCCACCCCCTGTGCAACGAGGGAGCCAGCCGCAACGCGCTGGTGTACGAGGGCGAGGAATGCGGGCCGCTGATCTTCGCCGGGGGCGGGGCGGGTGGGATGGTCACCGCTTCGGCGATGGTGGGCGACCTGCTGGACTGGGTGATCGGCTTTCCGGGGCACGTGCCGCTGCACTGAGCGCGTGGGAAAGCGAACAGGACGCCGCATCAAAACGGCGTCCTGTTCATGGTGGTGGAGGCTAAGAGATTCGAACTCTTGACCCTCCGCTTGCAAAGTCTAAATAGGGGTGTTTCGGCCTGTTCTCCACTTTTCGTCCTGTCTCGTTTTATGCGTCCTGGCGCGGCTCCCTTGCCCGGTCAACTTTCCGCTTCGTTCATAGAATACCGCTGTATGCTTCCCCGTTTTGGGGATGTTTTGGGGATGAGGCGCAACGCCAGAGACAGAATGAAACGCAGTGGACATTACTGCCCCCTAGCGGGTAGGATGTGCCGCAATGAGCGCCAGGACACGCGGAGATAACACGGGGAACACGCTTGAGGCGTTTTCCCTTTCCGCTATTCCCGTATTCCATAAGGTCCGCCTTATGGAGCGGGGACACATCCGGCGGCGGATTGTGGCGGGGGACGGTCCCGGGAACCTCGAGGAAATCCAGCAGGAAGTCAGGACATTTACTTTCCCCGGTCCGGTGGGGGCCTGTTCCGCCGAGGGACTCGAGTTCCCGGACGCCGAGCAGGACCGGGCGCGAGTGCTGGCGCAGGTGAATGGCCCCACCCAGAGCGATAAGTTTTATTGGACCTGCAAACAGGTACGGGCGGCAATTCCCATTCCGACAAACGCCCGCGTGTGGGGCATGTGGCGTACTTCGCCCCGCCGAGCTGCTCGGAAGTGGAAGGCTCGAGCCTTCCCACTGTTTAACCGCCTCGAGGTGTCCACCGGGCTGCTGTTAGAGGCGGCAGACGCCCTCAAGCTGAGTAAGCAGGACCCCCAGGGGACAAACTCCCCAGCGGCTTATCTGGCCGCCTTCCCCGCAGAAGTCATGAACCGGGTTAGGGGAAACTCCCCCAGGTGGCGGGGGGCGCAGAATCACAAGCGCAGGAACTACGCCTATACGCGCCGCGCTATCAAAACTCCGCCCCGCCCCCGCCCGGTAGTAGTGGGGCGGGCACAGTCGCGGATTCGGCAGATATTGGGATGCGATTCGCCGGGGGCGTATGCCCGGGCGCACCTCACCCTTTCCCGCGCTGCGGTGGGTAAACATCGCACGCTGGCCCACCTTGCCACGGCATTTATCCGCCGGGTTCGGCAGCTTGCCCGAGTTGACCTAAACGCCCTCCGGGTTCTGCTCCGCACACTCCGGGAACTCCGCGCCGAGTTGGGTACGTTTGCTGGATACGTCGGGCAACTGTACGCGGAAACCTTCCGTATCTACCTTGAGGCTCTCTCTAAGCGGGAACCCCCCGCCGAGCAGGTCCCCCGCCCCCCGGACCTGCTCCCGCTCCCGCCCGCTGCTCCCCTAGCTCCCCCCGCCGCATAACTGGCGGTGGGCCTCCCGCCTCGAGCGCCTCCGGCTGCTCGGCGTGGCCCCATTAGCTCCCGGAAACGGGACGCCCTCTATTCCTTGCCCGCATGACGGGGAAGGGGGTCCCCCCTTTTTCTCGGCGCGGCTCAGAGAGGCGCAGTTATGACGATGACCCCCGCGTTTCGGGCCTTTGTTGCCCGCGAGTTTCACACCATTGACGAGGTTGCCGAGTTTGCCGGAATCGGCAGAGGGACCACCTATAAGGCGTTTCACGCCGGGGACCTCAAGGGCAAGCGGTACGGGCGGAGTATCAAAATCCGCACCCTTGACGCCCTGGCGTGGGCGGGGATTGACCCCGCCGAGCTGAGCAAAGTCGAGCGCCAGGACGCCGAGGAGCAGAAATGAAGCGGCCCCCGGTGAGGGGGGCGGCGCGGGATGACGTGGGCAGCGTCCCCGCCAGTGTACGGAACTCCAGCGGCATGCGGCCCCACGTCCGCTCTCGGCTCGGGTCGCTGGCTCGGGAGTGCGTCCGGAGCGCCGAGGCCGGGGAGCTGACCGGCGCGGCCCTGGCGTTGCTCTCCGCCCTGTCTGACCTCGGGGTGAGGTCGGGCGGGGTGGGCGCATGACCGGCGCGGGTGACGCGCTCCGGGCGGCGTATGGTGCCCCCGCAAACGCCCCCGCCGAGCTGCTCCGGCTGGCCTTCCCCGGGTGCGAGCCGAGGCCCGCCGGGGACGGTTCCGGGGTGATGTGTGACCCCCGGGGCGGGGAGCACGCCGAGCGCACGCCCTCCTTTACGTTCTGGCGCGGGGAGCAGGACGGCGGAGCCATGTTCCAGCGGAAGGGGACCGGCGAAACCTGGAACGCCCTGCAACTGCTCGAGCAGTTCGGAAACGGCGGCGCGGGCATGAGCCGGGCGGACGCGGCGGCCCTGCTGATTTCCCGGGCGGGCCTCGAGCGCCAGGACGCCGAGCAGGGAAACAGCTTCCGCCCCGGGGTCCGGGTGGGAGCGCCGAGCCTCGGGAAGCGCCTCCGGGAGCGCCAGGGGCAAGCGGTCCCCGTAGACGCACATAAGGCCCTGGTGGGGTGGGAACCGCTCAAGCGGTGGCACGCCGGGGAGGATGACCCCGGCCCCGCATGGAAGGCACTCGAGGGCCGGGGGCTGCTCCCCGCCCTGGCGCTCGGGTTCCTCGAGGCATTCCGCCGGGACCCCCGGGGGCGCGGGCAGGGTTCCCGCTTGCTGACCCCGGAGGCCCTGGCGTTTAAGATCCGGGGACCGGAGGCGGGCACGGTGGCCGCCGTGAAGTACCGGAATCACGGGAGCGCCGAGCAGCTCGGGGCGGCGGGCCTAGACCGCTACGTGTACGCCAAAGGCCACAAGGGGACCCCCGCCCACACGTCCCCAGGCCTGACGGCTCCCGGGACTTCCGCCGAGGTATGGACGGAAGGGGAGCTAAACGGCGTGGCCTTCATGCTGGCGCTCGAGGCGGCGGGCCTGTCCGGGAGTGTGGGCGTTCAGGGCATGGCGGGAGCAACCGGAAACCCTCACGTCCTGCATGACCTCACGGGCCGCCGGGTGTTCATTTATGCGGACCCGGACCCCGCCGGGGAGCAGGCCCGGACCCGGTGGGCGCGGCTGGCCGTCGAGGTGGGCGCGGTGCCGTACATGCTCCCACCCTTTACCCCCGGGGACCCGGGGGCGGACGCGGCGGACTTCCTCGGGCGGCTGTGGGACCCCGGAACACCGGAGGGGGAGCGGGCCGGAGCCGAGGTGCTCGGGGAATGGCTCTCCGCCCACATGCGGGACGCCGAGCCGTGGCAGGACCCCGAGGCGGGAGCCGGGAGCGGAGCCGAGTACGGGGAAGGGTTTCAGTCCTGGCCCTACAAAATCGAGGGCGGACAGGTCGGGAAGCTCAAGCGCAGTCAGGACAGCCCGGAGGACGCTTTTGAGTTCCGGCCCCTGCTCGGCTTCACGGCGCGGATTGTGGCGGAGGTGCTCCGGGACTCCGGGGACGGGAACCCCCTCCGGGTGTTTCAAATCGAGGGCCGGACCCCCGAGGGCCGCCCCCTCCCGGCGGTGGAAGTCCCCACGGGGAAGTTTTCCGCGATGGCGTGGCCTCTCGAGCATTGGGGCGCAGACGGTTTCGTTTACCCCGGCTCGAGCGTGAAGGATGAGGCGCGGGCGGCGCTGCTGAGCCTGTCGCGGGCCGCCGGGATGGACCGCCGGACCGTCTACACGCACACGGGATGGATCCACCTTCCGGAGCATGGCCCGGTGTTCCTGACCGCCGGGGCCTGTATCGGCTCGGCGGGCACGGTGCCCGGGGTGGGGGTGTCCCTGCTCGGGAAGTTGCGCCACTACGCCCTCCCGGACCCGCCGGAGGGGGACGCCGAGCGGGAAGCGGTCCGCTCCGCCCTTGAGCTGCTCGAGCTGGGGCCGCCCTTCCTGCTGTTCCCGCTGCTCGGCGGGGTGTTCCGCGCCCCGCTCGGGAACGTCCGGTTTTCCGAGTGGCTCGAGAGCCGGACCGGGTGGGGAAAGTCCACCCTGGCGGCGGTCCTCCAGAGTTTCTACGGGACCGCATGGATAGAGCACTTTCCCCCGGCGGACTTTCAGAGCACAGACAACGCCCTGACACTCGGCGCATTCCTGGCGCGGGACGTGCTGTATGTGGCCGATGATTTCAAGCCCGAGGGGAGCCGCTCCGATGTGGACCGGGCACACGCGGCCCTGTCGCGCTTCCTGTCCTCGGCGGGGAACGGCGCGGGCCGGGACCGTATGACGGCGGACGCCCTCACGGTCCGCCAGGGCTACTACCCCCGGGGACTGGTGCTGGCGACGGCGGAGCAGGGACCCCGCAAGCATTCCGACGTGGCCCGGACCGTGGCCCTCACGGTGCCCGGTCCCCTGTTTGGTCCCGGCGGACCGGCGGACGGCTCGGCGCGATTCGACGAGGCCCGGAGGAACGCCGAGGGAGGAACGTATGCCCGGGCTATGGCGGGGTTCCTCCGGTACGTGGCCGCCCACTTCCCGGCGGTCACGGGCGCGGCCCTGGCGGAGCGCGTGGCGCGGGCGGCGCGGGACTTTCCCGGCACCCACGGGCGGACCGCTCAGAATGCCGCCGAGCTGCTCGAGGGCTGGCGCGTGTTCCTGTCCTATGCCCGGGACTGCGGGGCGGTGTCGGAAGCGGAGGCGCTCTCCCTCGGGGAACAGGCGGCGGAGGCCCTCCGGGATACCTCGGCGGGGCAGGCGGCGGCCCTCGAGCATGTGGACCCCGTGACCCGCTTCCTCCCGCTGCTCTCGGGGCTGCTCCGCTCGGGAGCGGTGTTCCTCCGGGATGCGGACACGGGGGAAGCTCCTGGGTCGGACCTCGGGGCGGAGAGTCCGGACGCTCCGTCGGCGGGCTGGCGCTGGCGGCCCTACGGGGACCCCGCCGAGGGGAAAGGCACATGGGAGACACGCCCCGGCGCGGTTCCGGTGGGGTTCCTCGGGGAGTACGGCGGGCAGACATACGCGCTGCTCGAGGCGTCCGCCTATGCCCAGGTCAACCGGGCCGCCGAGGGGGAAGGTCACGGCCTCCCGGCTCCCCGGTCACTGTGGCAGGGCCTCCGGGACCGGCACGCGCCGAGCGGGGACATGGTGGCGGAGTCCGGGAAGGCCACTTACCGGCGGGGCGTGTATGGGTGCGGGCCAAAGGAACGCATTCCCTTTTATAACTTTCTGTGGCCCCTCCCACTCCAGAAAAGGGACGAAAGGGACACCGAGCAGGAAACGCCCTCCCACACGGGGAAAAGTGGTGTCCCTTTTCATCTCTTAGATAAGGGACACTTCTCTAGAAAAGGGACACCACTCCCGGATTCTCCCTCTAGCACGGCCTTTTCTGGTGTCCCTTTTCTCCCCTCGGCGGAAACAGCCGTCCCTGACGCGGAAACTTCCGAGGAAGCGGACGCCCTCGAGGTGTTCAGCGTATGAGGGCCGCCGAGGTTCCCGGCTTCCTGGCGGAGCTGGCGGCGCTCGGGGTGGCGGTTGAGCCGGACGGCCCGGACTCCCTCCGGGTCAAGGTCCCCCGGGCGGTGGTGAGTTCCGCCGAGATAGCGCGGCGGGTGCGGGCCGCTAAACCGGCCCTGCTCGAGCATTTTGCCCGGGCCGCTGCTCCCGCCGAGGGAGAAACGGGTGGGCGTGGCCTCTCCCCTGCTCGGCGTCCTGGCATTCCGGAGTGGGAAGGCTCCCCCGAGGTGTACGGCCCTGACGCCCTCCCCCGGAAGCACGCCCCACCCCCTGAGCAGGCCCCGGAGGACCGGCCCCACGTCTCTCCGGTGAAGCTGTGCGGCGGCTGCGCTAGGTGGTCCCCGGACGTTCCCGGAGCGGAGGGCGGGAGCTGCTCGGCGGGGTGGGCGGCGCATGACCTCCCGCCCATGCCGGAACTCGGGCCGCTTCCCGTGACCTCGAGGGGGTCCCGCTGTTGGGCATGGGGCGGGAAGGGCTGGCGGAAGGCGGTCCGGGCATGAGGGCGGCACGCTCCCGCCGAGCAGCTCCGGCAGTGGTCAAAACTGGTCATTTCCCGGACGCCCCCTCCCCCGCCGGGTACGTCCTGGCCCTGGCGCTGGCCCGCTCCCTCCCCATGCTGGCGGCCCTGCCGGTCCTGGCCTTCCTCCGCTCGGCGGAACCGGGTCCCCGGGAAGTCCGGGAGGCGCGGGCGGCCCTCGAGGGCGCGGGGTTGCTGCTTCCGGGCGGCAGTCTGACCGCCGAGGGAAGGGAAGCGGCGCGGGAGGCCCTTGCAACCCTGCTCCCGTAAACGGCAGTTTCGGGGAAGGTTTGGGCACGTTTGGGAAGGTTTTGGCACACGTCACACGCCCCGGAAGGCGTCCCCGAGCGGTCCGGGCAGCTCCCGGCCCCCGGGACCCCCCCCGGGTCAGAAAGGAAGGTGGGCAGAGTGAGCGGAAGGAAGCGCCGGAAGGCGGGCACAGTGGAGGAAGCGCGGCGGATTCTGTGGCGAGCACTCGAGCGGGCCGGGGCGCTGGCGGACGCCGAGGAACAGACGCCCGGAGACACGCTCCGGGTGCTTCATGCCGTGTCTCAGGGAGTGGCCGCTTACGTCCGGGTGTGTGAAGTGGCGGACCTCGAGGCCCGGCTAGAGGCTCTCGAGCGGGCCGCCGAACGGGAGCCGGAGGGCCAGGGCGGGGAGAAAACAGGTCCCCGGCTCGGGAAGGGGGCCGCGTGACTGCCTCCCGCCGGAAGCGGCTCGGGGTGCTTGAGCAGGCCCACGCCGAGCGGGAGGAAGCGCGGATAGAGGCCCTGTCCTCCCGAGCGGCTCAGTCCATGACCCCAGCGGAGCTGACGGCCCTGCTCGGGCACATGGACTGTATGGACACGCGGGAAGGGCGGGCGGCAGTGAGGCGGCTCCGGGCATGGGGTGAGACGGTCCCGGAGATACGGGACGCCCCGGACCTCGGGGAAGCGGGGCGGGCATGGTGGGAGAGGAACGTGAAGGCCCGCACCCCCCCGGACCTTCCTCCCTCGGCGGACGCCCTGGCGGACCTCGAGCGGTACGCGGGCCAGTGGCGGGAGGTGGCCGCCCGGGGGGACTGCCCCGAGCAGGACGCGGCGGAAGGGCTGGCGGCGCTATGGGCATGGTGGGCGGCCCTGGCCCGGGCGCTGCTCGGGGACCTGACGGCCCATGAGCAGACCGGGAAGGGTGGGGGATTGAATGACCTCGAGTGTTAACCCTAGAGTAAACAGTGTGCCGAGGGTGTTACAGGCCAAACGGTCCGGAGACACCTCAAGCATGGTGGTCCGGGACCTGCTAGAGATGCGCCGAAAGGGGCAACGGGAAGCGGTCACGGCAATCATTCGCATGGTGCGGGACCTGAAAGAGCACGGCAGAGAAAGCCGCTACGCGCTCCCCCTCAAGGGCACACCTGTGTGGGAACTCAAGACCCGCTCGAGGGGCGGAGAGAAGGGAGGGGCGCGGGTGTATTTCTTTTGGACACAGGACGGGGTGCCCACGCTCTGCGGCGCGGAGGTCAAGGAAGGCGATACCCCAAGCGCCGGACTGCTGAAAGAGGCCCTCCGCGCCGCCCTCGGCAACAGGAAGGGGGAGACATGAAAACGGCTCAGGAATGGAAAGACACCCTCAACCTTGATGACCTCCCAGACGCGGAACTGCTGGCCCTACTGAATGAGGCGGAGGGCATGGAAGCGGCCCCCCACACGGCAGATGAGGCGCTGGCGGCGGGGCTTGCCACTGAACTTGACCCCCACACCCTCGAGCAGCACATAGAGGAACTGCACACGGCGGAGACAGTGGGCGCGGCCCTGTCTGCCGCCCGGGGTGCTCGGCACCTCGCGGCCCGGGAAGTGGGGCGGCGGCTCGGGGTCAGTGGGGCGCGGATTGTCAAACTCGAGCGGGGCATCAACGCCGAGCTATTCACCGTGGGGCGCTACGCCGAGGCGGTGGGCTACCGGGCCTGCCTGACCCTGAAACCCCAGGAAGGCGGCGGTCCTGTCATCAGTGTTCCGCTAACTGCCCCCGGGGGGGTCAAAAAGCCCCCGCACCTCTGACCCACCCCGCTCCTCAACACTTTTCAACAGTTGCCCCCGCCCCCCCGGGCGGGTTTCGGCTTTTTTCGGCCTCCCGTCTCCTCTCGGCGGAGGGTGTCGGGAAACTCCCCGAGCAGGACCGGGGGACGCCCTCCCCGTGGGGGCCTTCCGGCACGGCGGGAGTGTCGGGAAACTGCCGGAAGAAACCCCCGCCGGGTGCCGTCAGAAACCCCACGCCCATCCGGGCGGCGAGCCGCTCCCACACGGCCCGGAGGCCGGGGTCTCCCTTCCGCCAGAAAGTTCCCGGGAGGTCCGGAAGAAACTCCCCCACGTCCTCCCTGACGCGGGCACGGTCCCGGCAGCACTTCACTCTCTGGCGTTTTTAGGGCCGCCGGACGCTCTCCCCATCCCTGACCCCGCTCCGGCCTCCGCTGGCCCATCCTGACCCCTTTCCGGAGCGGCGCGGGCTTGTCCCTCCCCCAGCAGTCCGCCGAGGGGGAAGGCGGCCCGAGTTTCCCCCCTTTTATGGGTGTCAATTCTGTCAGGTGCGCGGAGCGGTTTTTCTGTCCTGCTCGGCGTTCCCCGGTTTCTGACCGGAACACTTACGGAATACTGTTCAGCATGAGCAGAGGGCCGGGGCGGGTCATGGTGGCGTTACTCGAGACGCTCGAGCAGGATTGCTCCGGCATCTCCGGGGAGCTGGCGGCGCGGGTGGGGAGCAGCTCGGAAAGTACGCGCCGGGCGCTGCGGAAGCTGCGGGCTTCCGGGCGGGTTGCCCTGCTCGGCGTACAGGCGGACGGGGCGCGGGTGTGGTTTGTGCCGAGCGCGGCGCGGTTCCTGGCGCTGCTGTACCGGGACCGGCTCCGGCAACCCTGAGCGCGGCCCGGAACAGGCGAAAAGATACGAAAGTTTGCCCCCCATTCCGGGCAGTCGGGAGGTCGCGGAAGGCGTCCCCGTGGGGGTTCCCGGCCCCCGTTCAAGCTTTCACCCCCGGCCCCCTGAAACTGGCGACAGCTCGAGCACCCTCCCGCCCCCGCGTCCCCGTCCTGGCGCATGTCCCCACCCTCCGGAAGCTGTCGCGCCGGATTCTGCAAGGGGTTCCCGCCCGGGCGGATTCTGCAAGGGGTTCCCCGGCGGGGCGCTGAACTGTCATGGGGTCCCGCCGAGGTGTAGAACCTCCCCGGACGGTTCCCCCGGTTCCGGGACCTCCATAGGGTTCCGGGCGCTCTGGTTTCTTCATGGGGTCCCGCCGAGAGAGGGAAGGCCCTCCCCACCCCGGCCCCCGCCTGGGCTGCTCCCCCGTGGGCGGAAACCTTAGCCACTCTTAGCCACCTTCCGCCGGTCCCCCTCCCGGTGTCCTGGCGCTGCTCGGCAGTCCGGCCCCTACACGCGGGGAACCTCACTTTTCTCTAGCACCCGGAAGCAGGCACGGGGCGGGAGGGCTGCCGCGCCCACACGCGGGCGGTCTGAGGTTTGTCTAGTTTTTTCACCCTGGCACGGGTTAACACCCCGGGCACTTTTTGCCCCTAGCGCGGGCTAGCGTTCCGGGTATACGCCGAGCAGCAGAAGGCCCGCCGCACATGCTGCCCGCTTTGGGGCACGGGCGCGACATACTGACCCGCGTGACCCCCGAGCAGTTTGTCAAGACTTACGGCGCTCTGAGCGTGAATGAGCGGAGCGCGGCCCAATCGCACTTCATAGACCTCTGCGCCCTGCTCGGCGTCCCTAACCCAGTTCAGGGGGACCCGAGCGGGGAGACGTACCGCTTTGAAAAGCCCGTCAGCAAGATCACGGGGAAAAAGGGCTTTGCGGACGTGTGGAAGGCGGGCGCGTTCGGGTGGGAGTACAAGGGCAAGGGGGCGGACCTGAAACGGGCCTATGAGCAGCTCGTTTCCTACCGGGAGGACCTGCAAAACCCGCCCCTGCTTGTGGTGTCTGACATGCACACGGTAGAGGTCCATACCAACTTCACGGGGACCCTGAAGGCAGTCCGGCGGTACACGCTCGAGGACCTGTTAGACGAAAGCAAGCGGCTCGAGCTGCGGAAGGTGTGGACCGAGCCGGAAGCGTTTAACCCCTCGGCGCAAGCGGCGGACGTGACCGAGGCCGTTATGCGCGAGCTGGTACAGGTGGGGGACGCGCTCAAGGAACGCGGGGAGCAGCCGGACGACGTGGCGCATTTTCTGGTGAAGTGCGTGTTTACCCTGTTTGCCGAGGACGTGGGCCTGCTTCCCCGGAAAACATTCGCGCTGCTCCTCGAGGCCGCCGAGGAACGCCCGGAGGACTTCCGGGAGATGGCCGGGGAGCTGTTCCGGCTGATGAAGGGCGGCGGCTTGAGCGTGGTCGGGCGTATTCCCCACATCAACGGCGGCGTGTTCACGAATCCTGCCGCGCCGGACCTCCGGCTCCCGGATGTTCAGACCCTCCAGCGGGCCGCCCGGCGGGACTGGCGCAAGCTCGAGCCTGCCATTTTCGGGACCCTCTTTGAGCGCGTCATTGACCCGGACAAGCGGAGTCAACTCGGGGCGCACTACACGCCCCTGGCGGACATTGTGGACGTGGTAGAGCCGGTCATGCTGGCCCCGCTGCGGGCCGAGTGGGAGGCCCTCCGCGCCGAGCTGGTCCCGCTTATGGAGCTGGCGGAGGCTGCCGAGGCTGCCGCCGGGGGACTGTGGGAGGCCGCCGAGGGGAAGGAACGGGCGGCGGTGGTGGAAAAGCTCCGGGCCTTTCAGGACCGCCTGGCAGCGGTGACGGTGCTGGACCCCGCGTGTGGGAGCGGAAACTTTCTCTATACGGCGCTGCGGCTGCTGCTGGACCTCGAGGCGGAAGTCAGGGCCACCCTCCGGGGCCTGACCGGGCAGGCGCAGCCCGTGAAGGTGTCGCCCCGGCAGATGCGCGGCCTCGAGCGCTCCGAGTACGCGCATGAAATCGCGGGCATGGTGCTGTGGATTGGCTACCTTCAGTGGCTCTCAGAACATGGGGAGAACCTCCGGGACCGCTCCCCGGTGCTGGACGCCCTCCCCGGCCTCGAGAACCGGGACGCGGTGCTAGACGGGGACCGGGCGGCGGCGTGGCCTCCCGCCGAGTTCATCACGGGAAACCCGCCCTTCCTCGGCAATTACAAGATGCGGGAGGAACTCGGGGGCGAGTATGCCGAGACACTCCGGGCGGCCTACGCGGGCCGGGTGCCAGGGTTTGCGGACCTTGTGGCGTACTGGTTTGAAAAGGCCCGGGAGCAGATAGAGCAGGGGCACACGCGGCGGGCGGGCCTGATCGCTACGAATAGCATCCGGGGTGGGAAAAACCGGGTGGTGTTGGAACGGATCGCGGAAACGGGCAGCATTTTCCGGGCGTGGCCGGACCGGGTATGGATTCAGGACGGCGCGGCGGTCCGGACAAGCATTGTCTGTTTTGATGACGGCTCCGAGCAGGCGCGGGTGCTGCTGAGGCACACGGGGGATGAGGACCGGCCCGAGCAGCGCGGCACCGAGGCGCGGGAGGTGGCCGTGATTCACCCGGACCTGACCTCGGCGGCAGACTTGACGGCGGCGCGGCGGCTGAGGGAGAACGCCGGGAAATCCTTTGAGGGCGTGAAACCCGCCGGAAAGTTTGACCTTCCGGGCAGCGTGGCGCGGGAGTGGCTGGACCTTCCAAACCCCAGCGGCTTGAGCAATGCGGACGTGCTGAGGCCGTATGTGGGCGGGGATGACCTGACGGACCGGAATAAGGACCGCTACACGGTGGACTTTAATCAGATGCCGTTCGAGGTAGCGGAGCAGTACCGGCGGCCCATGCGCTATTTATCGGAAGAAGCAAAAGACAAGAACGGGAAGACGCCGAAAGATTCCAAGCGGGAGAAATGGTGGCTCTATGACCGGGCGCGGCCTGAGCTGAGGGCCGCCCTCGAGCCGCTTTCTCGATTCATCGCCACCCCACGCCATATGAAGCACCGTTCCTTTTCGTGGCTGACCCCCGGCTGCATTCCCGGTGATGCCCTGACGGTCATCGCCGCTGAGGATGACCTGACTTTCGGCGTCCTGAACAGTTCCCCGCATACGGCGTGGGCGCTCCGTATGGGAACCTCTCTCGAAGACCGCCCGCGCTACACGCCCACAACCTGTTTTGAAACCTTCCCCTTCCCCCGCCCCAGCCCCGAGCAGGCGGAGGCCATAGCGCAGGTGGCGCGGTTCCTTGAGACGGCGCGGGCCTTTCTGCGGACCAAACGGGACCCCAAACAGAAAGCGAACGCGGGGACCTCGGAACAGGACAAGACCCTGACCCTGACCGGGATGTATAACCTCCTCTCCGATTACCGGCAGACGGGGCAGGAAGTGGTGACGGGGCTGGCGACCCTGGCGGACGCCCACGACACCCTAGACCGGGCCGTGAGCGCGGCCTACGGGTGGGAGTGGCCTCTAGACGAGGATGAGATGCTCTCCCGGCTGCTGGCCCTGAACCTCGAGCGGCACGCGGCGGAGACGGCGGGGAGTGCCGAGGCAGGGCAGGCACGGGAGACGGCTCCCGCCTGAGCCACAAAAGGCCCCGCCTCCGGAGGGGGAAGCGGGGCCGCCGAGGGAAAGGGCTACGCTTCCGCTCTGCTCGGCGTGACCTGCCGGACCTCCCGCCGCATGACCGCCAGGGCCTCCCGGAGCCGCTCCCGGGAGCGGGTATCTGCCGGGTCCGCCAGGGCCTCTACCGCCAGAGAGAAGGCATGGTGAGCGCCGAGGAAGCAGGTCAGGGCGTGCAAGCTCGGGAAGCTGTTCAGCGCGGCCCCGGCGGTTTCCGGGGTCAGGGTCCCCGCGTCCGCCCCCTCGAGGAAGCTCCGGGCCTCGGGGGTTCCTTCCGCCATGTGGTCCCGCTGCGCGGCGGCGTAGGTGATGAACAGGACGGCGGCGCGGTGGGGGTCCTCCGGCTCATGCTCGAGCAGGAACAGCAACAGGACCCGGGACAGGCTGGCGCACGCGGCCCCGTACAGGAAGGCGGGGGACTCGGGCGCGTCCCGGGCGTCCCTGACTTCTCCCAGCGCGGCCCCGAGTAAATCGAGGGCGGCGTGTACCTCGGCGGGACTTCCGGCAGAAATGGGCATGTCCCGGAGCATGTTCCCAATGGTGGGCGCGTACCGCTCGGCGTGCTCCCGGGCGGCGCGGCGGTGGGCGGTGTCGGCTTGCTGCTCGGCGGTCAGGTAGGGGACGGTGTCTGTCTCGAGTGGGGTCATGGTGGGGCCGTCCTTTTTGGAGGGGAGTGCTGCCGAGTTCTGGAGCCGGAAAGGGGCCGCCGCGTTCCCAGCATTTTCCCGGCGGGAGGGTGAAAAGTCGCTCCCCGTGGGCCTTCCTTTCCCGGGAGTGTTCCCGGGTGAGGTCACGCCGAGGGAAGGAAGGCGGCCCTTTTTTAAGGGGGGATTTCTGTTTCCCCCCTGGCGGGGAGCGGCTCCGGCGGGCGGCAGTCACGCGGGCCGCCCGAGCGGGACGGGGAGCGGGACCCCCTCGAGCTGCTCGAGCGCCTCGAGCACTTCCCGCAGGACGCGCACCGTCCGGACCGGGAGCACGGCGGGCCTATACCCCTCGGCGGTCAGGGTGAGGGTGCTTCCCTCGAGAAAGGACGCCCCGGCGCGGCGCTCGAGCTGCTCGGCGTCCCGGAGGGAGAGGTCCGGCGCGTTCAGTTGCCAGTGTGTCCCCGGCGGGACCGCGTACACGCCCACCCGCCCCGCGTGGTACGCGCCGAGCATCAGGAAGCGCGGGAGGCCAGGGAGGGCCGCCGTTTTCACGGTGGACAGGTCCGCCCCGGTGGGGAGCAGGGCCGGGAGGCGTTTCGGGTTACGGACCCGGAGCAGCTCGGCAGGGGCGCTCATGCCTGCCCCCGGGTGCGGGAGAGCAGGACGCCGAGGGAGAGAAAGGCCAGGGCCGGACCGCACACAGCAGCGGCATACGCGGCGGGGGACTCGCTTCCCGCCAGGACGTAACAGGCGGCGGTGAGGGTGAGCAGCAACAGGGGGAACAGGTTCCGCATGGTATGACCTCGGCGCGACCTTCCGGAAGCAGGGGGAGGGACAGACCTCCCCCCTGCCCGGTCAGGCGCTCATTCCCCACTGGCCCCGGGCGTAGCTGCGGACCGTGTGGGCGTCTTCGGCGGAGAGCAAGGCCAGGGAGGGGACGGGGCGCTCGAGCACCTCGGCGGCGGTCGCGTAGTGATTCCGGAACCCGAGGCGGCCCAATTCCCGGTGAAGCTCCCGGGCGGCGGCCTTCCCGATGACCGGGGGCAGGGTGCGGGCAGCCTGTTGCATGGCCTCCCACGCGCTCACCCCCTCGGCGGTCAGGCGGGCAACCTCGGCGCGGCGCTCGGCACGGCGGGTCAGCAAGGGGGCGGTGGGGTCAGTGGCAGGGACTTCCGCCAGGACGGTCACGCGGTCCGCCCGCTTGAGGATGGCGAGCGCGTCCGCCAGGGGAGCCGCTTCCCCGTCCACTGCCGCCAGGATTCCGGCGGGGGTACGGGTGAGGGTTACGGTCCGGGTGACGGTGCCCCAGTTCTCCCCGTAGGGGCGGAGGTCGGCGGCGGCCTCGAGGGTGCGGGAGGCCAGGGGACGGGCGGGGCGTAGGGTGCTAGCGTGCATGGTGCTTCCTTTCGACTGCTCGGGGGGAGTCAGGGGGCGCTTTCTCTTGGCCGGGTGAGCGCCCTTCCTGCTATGAATATAGTAGGTGATTCATCTACTGGAAGTCAATAGATGAATCACCTACTATAAAACTATGACCACTCTTAACCCCACGGAGCAGAGGCTCAGAGAGCAGCTTGAGAAAGCACGCCAGCAACGGGGACTAACTCACGCGGCCATAGCAGAGAAATTGGGTATTAGACCGCCCTCAGTAACAGTCATCCTCACTCGTCGTAGTGGGAAAATTCCTCAGAGTCTTATAGACGTTTTGGATGCTCTAGGTCTGGAGTTAATCGCACAGCCGAAGGAGCGCGATGCGTAATGATGAATCGAGTACTTGTTGCAAGCTTTAAACAGGTGACTGATAATGCATGATGCGGAAAACCCAAATCAAGTGTTCTTGAGGCTAAATGGACTGCCTTCAGATCACGAACCCCCTCCCGATGAAACGTTTTTCTTTTTAGATGGCATGGGCCAATGGAAAATTCATGGCACAAACTTGGATGATCGTTTACAGTCAGTAGCCTCTGATATTCATATAGCTTTGGAAGCTATATTTTTAAATGATGCAAAAGCGTACCTAGTGTGGTCGAGTCTGCCGACATTCATTTTAGGTGGCGGCTTCCATGCAGACGTTGCTATATCAAGGGACTCTTTTACCAAAATGATAAATATCTACTTTGATTCCATTAACGATAACGAACAAATGAAATCATTTATTAACAGCTTTATGTATCTATCAGACCTCCAACGTTTAGTGTCGAACATTCAAGAATGCAACGATGAGATATCACAACTACGGGGAGAGTTTTACAGATCTTTAAACTTGGATGATTTGAGAACTGCCGCCAAAGACGGTGTTGTTTGGTTGAGAAATCCCACAACCACTAGAATACATGCTAATTTAGGTTTTATCTATATAAGAATGTATAGCTTGCTTGACTATATAACAAAGCTTATGTATGAAGTACAACACTTCCACAGTGACTTCTCAACTTATCCCGTAATGAAATCTACCAAAATACAATTTGGTGACAAGAAAAAGGTCGATATTGATCAAAAATATGGGACAGTGTTTGGCAAATCTGACACAATATCGGAAATAGAAACGTTGAGGCATCATCTCATACATGATGGTTTTTTTGATGAATTCCCAAGAGTCTATATAAGATTCGATAATTCGATACAGATAGAAAAGTTCATCTTAATGCCTGATATGATATCTGGCCGTTTGACCAAATTTAAGAATAGACGATTGTTTTACGGCTCAGAAGTGAAATGGAATCTTCGCTTACCAGCCCTAATCGCAGACTTTCAACTCTTACAAGTCAACACTCTCCTAATCATTCTAGAGAATTTACGTAATCTAGAGCAGACACTAGCTAGATCATCTAAATAATCGGAGAGACGTAGGCCCTTCCCGGTCCCCAGTCCACCCGCCCCCGGCCTTCCCGGGGGCCTTTCCATACCGGCGGGAATGTCAGGTTTTATCAGGTTTTGGCCCGCTCCCGCCTCGGCGTTTTTCCCGTGTGGGCGCGGCCCGGGGAGTCTCCGGAGCTGCGGGGGCTGCGTAGGGCCTGACCCTTTCGGAAAATAGAGAAACTAGCTCCGGGACCGCTCCGGAAATCCGGAAACCCTCCGCCGAGGGGAAAGCATGGTCCGCCTAGGATGCGGTCATGATGCGAGCCGCAGACTTTACCCCGGGGCGTTCTCCGGAGCCGGACGCCGAGGCGCAGGAATGGGAGGCGGCGGACCTGTCGCCCACGCTGGCCCCCTATGACTGGGGCGCGGCAGGGGAGCCGGACGGGGAAACGGTGCGGTACGTCCCCGGGGTGGGATTCGTGGGCGCTGACCCTTAGCGTTCCTGAGTGCTGTTCCCCCGGTCGGGACCCGGTTTTCTGTCCCTGGCCCGGGGGCCTCCGGGGTCCCGCTCCCGGCCATTTCGAGCTGTGTCCCGTTTCTTTTTGGCGGGTGTCCCTTTTCTCGGCAGCTTAGAAAAGGGACACCTGTTTTCCCTCTCCCATACGGCGAAAAGTGGCATTTTCGGGCCTTTCTGCTTCGGGAGAAACGGGACACCGTTTTTTGCCGTCCCACACGATGAAAAAGGGTCGGGTGTCCCGTTCGTCCCGTTTCTTTTGCGAAAAACAGGACCCCGATATTTTTTTGCCTCGTTTCGTTTCGCTTCCCCCCCCGGACCTGGGCACCCGGGGGTCGGGAGGGGCAGGGGCTAGTACGCTCAAGGCATGACTATGGAAGCGGGGAAGTACACGGCGCGGGTGACGTTCCGGGAGCTGCTCGAGGCGCGGGGGCTGACCGCGTACCGGGTCGCCACTGAGGGCCGGGGGACGGTTTCGCGGAATGCCGTGTATGCCCTGGCCCGGGGGGAGGCGGACCGGGTAGACCTCGGGACGCTCGGGAAGCTGGCGGACGTGCTCGAGCGGCTGACCGGGGACCGGGTGACGGTGGGGGACCTGCTGACCCTCGAGCGGACCCCATGACGGGGGGCAAGCCCCGCCGGAAGCACGGGGACGGGAGTTACCGGGTCCTCCCCTCCGGGCGGGTGGAGTGGCGCATTTCCGCCAAAGTGGGCGGGAAATCTAAGACGCTGACCGGCACGGCAGACACGGAACCCAAAGCGCGGGCGGTGGCTCGGAAGGCCAAAGTAGACGCCGAGGCGGGGAGGCTGGCCCTAAACCGGACCGTGACCCTCGGGGCGTACCTCGAGGGGTGGCTTAAGGGCCGGGATGGGATTTCCGAGAGCACCCGGCGGAAATACGATGACCTCTTACGGCTGCATGTTCTCCCGGAAGCGGGGGCGCTGAAACTGGCGGCAGTGAACGCGGCCACGCTCCGGGAGTTTTACGGGCTGCTCCGGGAGGGGGACCCGGCCCGGAAGCGGGGGGCGCTCGGGTATTCCTCCCGGCGGCAGATACACAACATTCTTCACGCGGCGCTCGGGCAGGCAGCGGCGGACGGCCTGATTCCCGGGAACCCGGCGGCGGTGCCCGGAGTGCGGCCCACTCAGGCGGCGCGGGAAGTGGAGCCGGTCCGGGCCTTCACGCCCCTTCAGGCGGCCCGCTTCCTGGCGGTAGCAGACGCCGAGGGGGAAAGGACCGGGCAAGTTCTGGCCTTCCTGCTGCTGACCGGCATGAGGCGCGGGGAGGTGCTCGGGCTGCGGTGGGAGCATGTCACCCTCGGCGGGAAGGTCCCGGCGCTCCGGGTGGTGATACAGCGGACCGTGAGCGGGTCCCGGGTTTTCGAGGGGCCGCCCAAAACGCGGCACGCTCGGCGGATGGTCCCCCTCTCCCCGGAGGCCGTGACACTGCTCGAGCGGGTCCGGGCCAGGACTGCCGAGGAACACGCGGCCCTGTACCCGGACGCCCCGGCGTCCCCTTACGTGTTCCCGTCCCTCCGGGGCGGCCCGTATGACCCCAGCAACTTCACGCGGGTCATGAAGCGGGTGTGTCAGGCGGCAAAGGTCCCCGTCCTGGCGGTGCATGACCTCCGGCATACCTTCGCGTCCCTGGCGGCCTTCCGGGGGATACGGGTGGAAGTCCTGTCCCGGATTCTCGGGCACAGTGACCCGGCCTTCACGCTCCGCCAGTACCGGCACCTCTACCCGGAGGAACTGGCCCCGGTGTCCCTCGAGCTGCCGCCGGTCCCGGAGGACGCCGAGGGGGAAGGCGGGGAGGCGCTCGGGGCGCTGCTTCCGCCGGAGGCCCCGGCCCTCGCGTCCCCAGCCCGGCGGAAACGGAAGGGCCTCGAGGCGTGAAGGGCGTCCCGGAGCGGCCCGAGCAGCTTCCGGAGCGTCCGCCCCGTCCCGTCCCGTTCACTGCATAACGCCCTGTTTTGGGGACGTTTTGGGGACGCGGGCCTTTTTTGGGGTGCGGGAGCGCGGGAGCCAAAAGAAGAAACGCCGTACTAGACGGCGTTTCTGTTGGTGGAGGCTAAGAGATTCGAACTCTTGACCCTCCGCTTGCAAAGCGGATGCTCTCCCGCTGAGCTAAGCCCCCTAGCGGACTTGAGGACTATAGCGTGGAGTGCTCCAGAGCGCAACTTTCCAGAGAACAGGCCTCTCACACGAATGGGAGGCCTGTGTCCAACGGGGATTTTGTCCAACGCCGTGTCCAATGGCTACGCCGCGTCACCCCCGACAGGCTTTTCTATTGGCAAAAGATCAGACAAGTTGACCGCTGCCTGCCGCCGCTCCTCGCTATGTACCGTCCGGTAGATGTACAGGGTGGTCGAGAGCTTGGAGTGCCCCAGATTTTTGGAGATGGCGTCCGCCTGATCCCGATTCCGCGCCAATGCCAGTGAAGCGAGGGTATGCCGGAGCCCGTGGACAGGTATGCGTCGAATCTGGGCCTCGTCGCAGTAGGCATCAAGGTAGCGCTTCAGGTTCTCCAAGTTCAGGCGGACACCTGACAAGCCCGTGAACACATGTCCCGTCTCCACCCACTTCCCTGCTCTTTCAGGGCCTGCTGCTGGGCCTAATGTTCCTCCAGAAACTTCCAGGATTCTTCGGACAGGGGTAGCACGCGGGCACCGGCGGTGGTCTTGGGCGGGCTCACGTGCAGCTTGCCCTTGATCGCTACTAAGGACTCCTCAACGACGATGTGAGGGTGATCCCCCTCCAAAACCACCTTGGCCCAGCGCAGCCCGCAAGCCTCGCCCCGGCGCAACCCGGTCTGAAGGATGAACAGGAAGATTTGACCGAAAGGGTGACGGCGCCACAGGCAGTAGGCGGGTTACCTCCTGTGGGGTGAGTGCCTTGCCCTGGGGGTGAGTCTTAGGCTTACGAATCGGCTCGGGCTTGATGATGTCGCATGGGTTCTGCCGGATGACCTACATGTACAGCGCCTCCTTTAACGCGCCGTTCAGAACGCAGTGAATCTGCCGCTGGAGCGACGCACCTACGTCCTTGGCATTCAAGAGCCTGTAGAAGACATGGAGGTCAAGGCGACGCACCTCTTGGAGTTGTTTCCGGGCCAGCGGTGCCGGACGAATGTGCTTCTCGAGCAGACCTCGCCAATTGGACACGCCGTTTAGGGATTGAGCGACACGGCCTCGGGCAGCGTGGAGACGCGAAAAAATGGAGATGGTATGGCTAGATACCGTCTCCGCCACAGTTTAGGTCGACGGACCGTCATCCGTCAGCTCCACCGCTGGGCCAAACGGCATTTCAGTGACCACAAGCGGTTCAAGCACCAGAAGCTCAGTGATGCGCTGCTGGTGGCCTTGCTGCTCAGCCGTCTCGTCTTCAAGCATCCGTTCCCGTCGATTTGGTGGCAGATGCTGAGGGAAGACCGCTGCGGTCTTCCCTCGTATACCCAGGCGTACACCCGTGGCCTCCGTCTCCTGGACCGCCTCGAAGCGGTCGTCAGCCCAGCCAGACGCTGCACAGAGGTCATCATCGACTCGATGCCGCTTCCGGTCTGCCGTCCTAAACGGGGGAAACGCTGCG